>JANPHE010000222.1:0-9142 GCA_031424295.1 Segetibacter sp.
CCTTATGCATCAAAGCAAATTTACAGTATCGATAAAGTAATCATTTATTCGAATTACAATCTTACAACTGCAATAAGAGACACACTAAAAACGGACTCGGAAATTGTAAATGGGTTTCAAATTATTGATAGAAAAAAAACATTCAAACCAGAATTGTTTAGTAGAATTTTGACTGTCAACAATGGCTCTATTTACAACCGAACTAATCACAATCTGTCGCTTAGCAGGTTGATCAATCTTGGTACTTTTCAATTTGTAAAAAACAGGTTTGAGGTAGATCCTGATTCTTTTAAGCTAAACGCTTACTACTATCTTACTCCCATGAAAAGAAAATCGATAAGTGCTGAAATTGGAGGCTTATCGAAATCGAGTAATGTGACCGGATCTGAGTTAACTGTTAATTGGCGAAATAGAAACACGTTTAAAGGTGCCGAACTACTCTCTATAGCTGCTTATATAGGGGCAGAGGTGCAGTTTAGCGGTCAATATTCGGGATATAATACTTTAAGGTATGGCACAGAAGTGAATTTATCTAGTCCGCGGTTCCTCATACCTTTTCTTCGTCTCAATACTAGTAATGCCTTTGTACCAAGAACAAATTTTCAATTGGGCTATGACATACTAAACAGACAAAAGTTATTCGCATTAAATTCTTTTCGTGGTCAGATGGGTTACATATGGAAAGAAAGTATAAAAAAGGAGCATAGATTTAATCCGATTGTAGTTAATTATGTTCAACCGATAACCGTGACAGAAGAATACTTAAAAAGTATTCAAAACAATCCTGTATTGAAAAGAAGTATAGATACTCAGTTTATTCTGGGATCTAACTACAATTTCAACTTTAACGAGTTGAATGATGGTCGGCTAAATACTTCCGGATGGTATTTTAATGGCTTATTGGATTTGTCGGGTAATATAGCGGGCCTTGTATCCGGCGCTTCAGTAAAAGACGGGAAAGAACGAAAAATCTGGGGAACACCATTTTCGCAATTTATAAAGTCGGAATTTGATTTAAGAAGGTACATACAAGTAGGCTTAAAAAATCAATGGGCTAATAGGATAGTGTTAGGCGTAGGTTATCCTTATGGCAATTCAACAATTTTACCCTTTGTAAAACAGTTTTTTGTTGGTGGAAACAATAGTTTGAGAGGCTTTAGAAGTAGGTCTGTTGGTCCGGGTACCTATAATGGAGGAATATTGGTTGACAGTAGTGGTTTCTTGTCAGATATGACCGGTGATTTAAAATTGGAACTCAACTCAGAATTTAGAATGAAAATTGCCAATATTTTTTACGGCGCATTATTTATAGATGCAGGAAATATATGGCTATGGAATAGTAATAGTAATCAACCTGGAGGTAAATTCTCTAAAAACTTTTTAAAGGAACTTGCTGTAGATGCTGGGATAGGTCTTAGAATAGATCTAGTCATACTATTGCTTAGGTTAGATCTTGGAATACCTTTGAGAAAGCCTTGGCTACCTGATGGGCAAAGAAGTGTAATCAATAAAATTGATTTTTCAAGCAGTCAATGGCGAAAGGAAAATATGATTTATAATCTTGCAATTGGATTGCCCTTTTAATTCCTTTTTTAGGAACTGTTTATGTTTGATTTCAATAAGATCAATGTTTCTTTTACCCATTTTTTTACCTGAGCTGTAGGTATGTCTTTTTCTGTCCTTATCTTAATGTGCCGCATTCCTTTTCCGGTTCCTTCAAAGAGGTGTCTTGGGTCGCTTAATGAAGTTGCGAATAAAAATCCAAGGTTGATGTAGTCTACAGTGGCATAGGTGTAAATGAAAACGATATTGGATTTTCCAAATGTGAAAGTAAGGTTTCCCCATTTGATGGTCTCTTCAATTTCACTACTTAAAGAAAGCAAAATATTACGCAGCAAAAGAGCATTGGTTCTTTTTTCACCAGGTAGTTTTTCTAACCAATGTTTTATTTTCGGTTCCATATACAACCAAAAATAATGAAATTTTTAAACCACTTTCGTTTGAAAATCAATTTCAACAGTTGGCTCCATTTTCATTGTTGACTTTTCTGAATTGGCTATAAGGAAGGCTGCTTCTGATTTTTGCAATACCCGCATCTTTTTATCAAAATCTTCCTGATTATTGATCAGTACTTTTGGTTTTAATACAACTTCACTCATCATGTATTTGCTATCAATTAATTCTAATTTGCCAACAGCGTTAGATGTAAAACTATTGTACTCCAGTTTATAATTCTCCGCTATAACCAGAAAAGTAGTCATCAGACAACTGTTAATTGCTTCCACAAATAAATGTTCAGGCGACCAAATGCCATCCATTCCTTTTGGGAATTGTGGTGGAGTAGCTACTTCAATGGTTGTCGGTAAAACTTCTGAATGCATGATGCCTTTTTTGTCGGCATCCCACTTTATGGATACATCATAAAAATGCTCGTTCATGTTCAAAAATTTGGAAGCGTTAAAGAATGCGCAAGCGTTTGATATTTTAAGTTATTGCTTGCCTTTAATGGTGCAAAGCTGCATGGAGAGAAGGTGAGAAAACGTGATCTTTGTCACTTAGGTGTTTTGAGCTGTTAAAGTGTGATTTGCATTGAAAATGGAAGTCAAAGTATTTCATAGGTTCCATTGCTTGTAGCTACTTCATATACTTCTGCATCTATTCCGAATTCGGTTTTATATGCATCGGTTATTTCTTTTACCATTTCCACCCACTCATTTTTATAAACAAGATTTATGGTACATCCACCAAAGCCACCGCCCATCATTCTACTGCCAATGACGATGGGATGGGTACTAGCTTTTTCTACAAGAAAATCTAATTCTTTGCAACTAACTTCATATAGCTTGGATAGTCCTTGATGGGTTTTATACATCAGTTTGCCAAATAATTCCATCTCGTTTTTTTCAAGGTGATCTGCCGCTTTTTGAGTGCGTTCTATTTCTTGTGTTACAAATAGGCATCGCCTATATACTACATCTCCCAATTCATTTTTATAGGCTTCTACATCATCCGGGTCAAGGTCTCTGAAAGATTCTATACCTGGTAGAAAAGAATGCAGTTTAACAAAGCCTTCTGCGCATTGTTTCCTGCGAAGGTTATATTCTCCACTAGCCAAAGAGTGATGCACTTTCGTATTGATAAGGACCAAAGAATAATCTTCCAAAAGCAAGGGGAAATATTTGTATTCCAAAGATCTGCAGTCTAAAAGAATAACCTGGTCTAACTTGCCCAACATGTTTGCGAACTGATCCATAATGCCACATTTTACCCCAGGAAAAGTATGCTCAGCTTTTTGAGCCATACCGGCTATTGCAACCCTATCCAGCTGCAAGTTGAATATTTCATTAAGACCAAACAACAACCCGCATTCTACTGCCGCGGATGATGATAATCCGGCCCCAACCGGAAGGTTACCTCCAAACACACAATCAAAGCCTCCGATGATCAGCTTGCTTTTCTGAATTTGATCGACAACGCCCAACAGATAATCCTGCCAACCTTCTATCGGTTTTATTTCATTTAGTGAGACTCTGTATTCCTCATGGAGGTCGTAGCTAACCAAGTTGATATTATTTTTATCATTAGGAGCTATTGCATACCAAATACCTTTATCAATTGCAGCAGGCATTACAAATCCGTCATTGTAATCTACATGTTCGCCGATAAGATTTATGCGACCGGGTGAAAAAAATAATCTTGGTTTTTTGCTAAACCTTTGAACAAATGCATTGCTGATGGTTTCTCCTGACATATTGATCCTTTATATTGATTTTACTTTAAACTTAGTACTAAAAACGGCCTGTTCCTTAGGTGATAAAACGATTAATCCTAGCCCATTGTTAAAAGCATCAGGTGCTGCACTGAGGTTTTCTATGGCAATGCTTTTTCTGCTGTCCGGCGTATATATCTGAAGGTAGGGATATGATTGGGATGGATGAAATTCAATTTGTATTTTCTTCTTCGGATTTCGAATAACACAAAGTGGCTGACATTCTGCAAAATTGAGTGTAAAACAATTGTCGAAATGGGTATCGCCAAAATTTGTCAGCGAGCCGAATGTTTCATAGGGGATAAACGAACCTGTTGGTATAAGGGCGTCATCGAATACGAGCATTTCTTTGCATTGAAACTCCACCTGGTATTCATCTATCGTATCGCCCAAGGTGAAATAAGGATGCCATCCATCAGTTACCGGAATCAGTTTCTCATCTGCGTTGGTAATGGTTGTTGTTACAGTGAGTTGGTTATCGGATTCCAATTTGTATTCTACTTCGCATTTGTATATAAATGGAAAACCATCTTCTTTTTTCTCGTATTGGTAAGAAAGTGTAACCGATGCAAAATTGTCATTGGCTTCATGAGTGACAATTTCAAATGATGCATCATAAATTAGCCCATGGATAGCATTTCCATTGGTCATGTATTTTGATAAATGATATTTTTTTTCACCAAAAGTAAAACTGCCTTTATTGACCCGGCAAACAAACGGAGAAAGTTTGGCACTCCTAAAATAAGGCGTTATATTTTTTATTGCATCACTTATATCTGAGAAGCCTTCTATTACATTGAGTGGTGTGCCTTCATGTACCACGCTAAATTGATTAAGCAGTGCACCAAAGGAATAGAGCTCAACAAAACTGTTGTTTGATAAATCTTTCAAATGAATAATGGCATGCTCGCCAATTGTTGTAATGTTTGTTTCAAATGCCATTGTTATGATTTTAATACTTGCTTCCTGCACCCGATCCTCCAAAACTTCCATCTCCAAATTTTGTATCGGGTTGTGGAGTTTGTTGTTGATGTCCAAATGCTTCTCCTATAATAATTCCTTCCAGATATTCATATTTGTTAGGAATTAAATTTGCCTCATTATAAATATAACCCCATCTGGCTTTTTTTAGTTTTTGAATTAGTATATAACTCATCAAAGTCAATGCAATTCCTGCAAGAAACAATGCTTGTTCTGCCGGCATAATGTTATAATAGTATTTGAATGTAATAACTGAAGCCGCGATAAGCAAAACGCCACTTCTTATGAAGATAAGGTCCTTATTTATTACACCTTTTACAAGGTAAAGAATAGGGATGATCATTGTCCATAACCAAAATACAGCAGAGACGTATGTAGGCATTTGAATACCATTTGACATTTCATTTATTACCAAATAGTTACCACAGGCATAAAAACTAAGCAGGGCAATTATTGCTATTATTTTCACTACAGGTTTGTAAACAAAATTGGTTGACAGTTTCCTTGTTTTGTTTGCAAAATAATAAATAATGCCTGCACTTATAATAAGGAAAAAAGGTGTTATAGCGAAAAATGAACGACTGAAAATAAAATATAAAAAAGCCAGCAATGCAATAACAGCACTACCTGCTGCTAAGCGATCAGCAAAGCGGATGGTCATCCAAATAGAAAGGCAAAGAACAATCAATGAAAGCAGGATGTTTGAATGGTTATCAACTGCAAGACTGGAAGAAATAAATGCCACTGAAGCTATCATCAATACATTATCAACGCCTGAATTGTAGTGCTTTTTTTTAGTTGCCATTATTTCCAGAAAAACATAGGAAACCATTCCGCAAAACACAAAAAATAGATTGTAAGAACGACTAATCGATAGCATTAAATATAATAAACCTGTAGATGAGATGATAATAAAATACGTCAATACCCCTAACCCAATTTTTACAAATAAGTTAGGAGTGTAAAGATTTATTGGAAGTCTGTCCTTAATAGTATTTCCCTGCTCTTTAGAAATATATTCCATAGCAGTGGCTTCATCTATTTGTTCGTGATGATATAAATTTTCTATGGATGTTTTATTGTAGGCTATCATTGTACTTTTATGATTTTATTGAGCCTTGTTAATAGGAAAATAAATCCGATTCCTGAAAGGATGAAATATAAGAATGCCATATACAAAGCGCTTTCTGAAAAGGTAGAATAAAACAGCAACCGCATTAATACATAACTGATACCGAAATAAAAATACAGCAGCGTTATTACAAGGAAATAAAAGGACTTTTCTTTGAAAGCTATTGCATACTGAACAGCCGAAATTCCACATAACAAAAGAAACCAAAAAAGGTACACATTTCCGAAATGAAACATACCTGCTATAGTAGAGATAAATAGAAGGTGTGCGCCAAAGTTTTTATAGGTAAAGTAAAAATGTTTCTTAATGTTTTTGGCTTGTGACAAATAAGCAATTGCCATAAATAAAACGCCAAGTGACAAACCGGTATAAATAATGCTTTCGTTGCTAAAGTCATTTCGTTTTAGCATATGCAATGGAGTAATGGTAATGCCGGCCCAAGCTGAAAAATTTACCAACGCCATACTTAGCACACCAAGATGATCAAAGTAATAAGCCGACACCAAAAGGATAAGCATTGGAATGAAAGTGGCCATCCCCCATCGGTTTCCAAAAAGGTTGAATTGGAATTGCAAATAACCAAAAAAGATAAGCATCAGCATACAGCCGAATAGTAAAATATAATCTTGCAAAGCGGAACTAGAAGTTGTTTTGCTAAAAGTAAAAGGAGGAGATTTTTTTAAGCAATATGAGAAACAGATAACCATAGCTATCCCTATACTTATTACTATTGCGAGGTGACCAATGCTGTCAATATTTTTATAAATGATAATTCCTAGCCCGGTTGTCAGCAACAAAATACCGCAGTACATCATCGTTTTTAGCTCCCACAAAAGTGCAATGGGCTTGACCGCTTCTGCACTAGAAATTCGGGTTAATTGCTCATCAGTTATTAAATCATCTTTGTTCAGCTTTTCAAAGGATGCGATGTCAATCATGTGCAGGATTATTTTTTAGATATGCATTAATTCTGACCTTTACATTTTCTCTCACGTCCATATAAAAAAGATTGAAATCTACGACGTGGTAGTTATTTAAATTTCCTTTGCTTTCATCCAATTTATCAGGAAGATCTACCCATAAAGTATTACTTTTTATATCAACTACAGCGGTAAGTGATTTTGGGTACAGTACATTAAAATTTTTCATAACCATTCCCTTATGAAATGCTATGGCTGACGCTTCTCCGGATGTAGTCCATGTGACGGGATTTACGCATAAAGAGTTCTCATTTTCATTTTGAATCATCTTGTCTGATTTGCCGTTTCTGTAACTTCTCCAACCTACTACACAGCCCGTTTGTGTCGGAGTAGTTCCCAATGGAATGGCATTGAAATCATCTTTTTTAATTTGCCACCCTACTACATAAGCACAAACCAATTGTTTTTGCAATGGTTTATTATCAAAAAATTCTTTTAGTAGCCTAATGGCGTGAAGCGATCCCTGACTGTGAGCTGCGATAACAATCGGCCGATCATGATTGTAGTGCGCTAGGTAATATTCAAAAGCTGCTTTCACATCGCTGTAAGCTATGTCAAATGCATCCTGAGATTGTGGACTTCGGGTCATAAAAAAAGCTTTCAGATGCGCTTGCCTGTACCTTGGAGCATATACCTTGCAACTGCCATTAAAAATAGACGCCTGAAATAAAATGGGTCTAGTATCAGTTTGGTCATTTAGTTCCTTGTTATTGAGGTTTGCATTCCAACCCGCTGTTAAGTCTTTCGTAAACGTGGTTGGGTGAATGTAAAATACATCAACAGCAGAATCTTTTTTTTCGCTTTTTAAAAAAGAGGGGATACTATCTGCCGGATCTTTTTTTAGTGGATGCGCTGCCCAGAAATAGAGGTCGCTATAATCCGGATTAGGTGATACTGATTTTTCATTGCCATTTTGCTGAATCTGATCTCTTATACGAGGTCTTTGGGCAGCTAGCTGTAGTGTAACAGGCAACACTATAAACATTATGATGGATCGCAATCTCATTGGACTATTTAAGTTTTAAAGATAGGAGGGAATTAATTATCAGACATATACTTTCTTATAAATTAAAATAAGTCAATAAAACTGAAGATGGGTAAATACTATTTTTTATTTTTTGAATGCGCAGAATCGTTATTGCACTGAACATAGGTGGATAATACGAACGAAATAAAAAGGAGCTTCATTTGAAGCCCCCTTTTATGAAAAATTAATTTTTGTTGGCTTATTATCTTGCCTTTATGGTCTGTATTCTTGTTACTTTATTATTTTGTATTACCTCAACCCAATAAATACCAGAAGAATAAAGTTCACCAAATGTAAATATCTGATTAGGCGTATAAGCGGAAGATTGAATTACCCTACCTGAAAGATCAATAACGTTAATAATGCCGGGTTTGCTGTTGTTGGATCTTAATGAAAATATTGATTTTGATGGATTGGGAAAAATGGAGAAATCTGATTTTGTTTTGTCTACAAGCTCCTGTACCAGCGAAGTATTGGTATTTTGTTTTTGGTTAACTACACAGTTCCTGATAGTGATCCATTTAAAAGCGGTATCGCGGCAACCGTTTTTATTGGCAACGATGTACATAATTTTTGTTGTTCCCGCATTGGTACCTGTTGTAAATATTCCATTCTGATTGATGGTTCCTACCACGCTAATATTGCTGCTACTCCATGTGCCACCCGTACCTGACGTAGTAAACTGAATGGTCGCGCCCAAGCAAACAACAGTATCGCCAACAATTGTACCTGCATTTGGTTTGTTGAGAATGGTAATCCATTTATAAGCAGTATCGCTGCAGCCATTTGCATTGGTTACGATGTACATGATTTTGGTTGTTCCTGCATTGGTACCGGTAGTAAACAATCCGTTTTGATCTATGGTGCCGACCGCGCTGATGTTGCTACTGCTCCAGGTTCCACCGGTACCTGTAGTAGTAAATTGTATGGTTCCTCCACGGCAAATGGAAGTGTTCCCCGTTATGGTTCCTGCAAATGGACTGTTTAAAATAGTAATCCATTTAAAAGCAGTATCACTGCATCCGTTTGCATTGGAAACGATGTACATTATTTTTGTTGTTCCAGCGGTTGTTCCCGTGGTAAATATGCCATTCTGACTAATGGTGCCTACTGCACTGATGTTGCTACTGCTCCACGTACCACCGCTTCTGCTGGAAGTAAAACGAATGGACCGGCCCATGCATACTGTTGTATCTCCTGAAATGATACCTGCATTGGGTTTATTTAAAATGGTAATCCATTTAAAGGCGGTA
>JANPHE010000223.1:0-27227 GCA_031424295.1 Segetibacter sp.
ATCGTCCAAAATGTGATTGTTCGCGATACCATCAAGCCGATCATACAAATAGCTGAACTATTACCATTTGGCCCCAAAGTAGGTGCTTGCAGCGTGGATTCAATAATTGCACCTCCAGTCGTTTCTGATAATTGTGGTGTAGCTAGTTTTAGCAGGGACAGAATGTCTAATACTTATCCGGTTGGTACTACCAGAATTATTTGGACCGCTACGGATGTAAATGGTAACATACAAACTGCTGTTCAAGATGTGGTTGTAGTAGATGCTCAAAAACCAACTTTGAAATTACCTCCGGGGTTGTATGTTAATGCAGATGCTGGTAAATGTTTTGCTACAATAGTCAACATTGGTACTCCCGTTGTATCAGATAATTGCGGGGTATCTTCTGTTATCAACAATTTTCCAAATAAACAGTTTCCAGTAGGTTCTAATACGGTAGTTTGGACTGTAACGGATGTTAATGGCAATGTAAGAACGGGTAATCAAAGAGTGATTGTGGTTGATAAACAATTGCCTGTTGTAAGTACTCCACCAGCCATTAAAGTGTTTGCCCGCCCCGGTCTTTGTACAATTGATACAGTATTAGTTGCACCTACTGCAACTGATAATTGTGGCATTCAAACTATTACAAGAGATTATACATCCAATACTTTTCCGGTTGGCGTTACAACCATCACATGGACAATAAGAGACCTTAATGGAAATGTAGTGACAAGGTTACAGAAAGTAACAGTTTATGATTATCAAAAACCGATTATCACAAAACCTGTGTTGATGTATATGTATGCAGACAGTAGTTGTTTTGCCAGGAATGTAATTTTAACCTCACCGGTGGCTATTGACAATTGCGGTGTCGCGAGTTTTACAAACGATTACCCTTCTACAACTTACCCCATCGGAACTACGATGGTAAATTGGACTGCAAGGGATGTAAATGGAAACGTAACTGTAGTTCAACAGAAAGTATTTGTTGTGGATAGAATTCTACCAGTTATCAAAACAACATCCGTTACTGCCGATTTACCACTAGATAGTTGTGGTTTAGTAAACGTAAACATTGGAACACCTATAGCTACCGATAATTGTGGAATTGCAAGTTTGACAAATGATCTTACTTCAACAATGTTTCCGGTAGGAATAACCAATGTAACCTGGACTGTAGTAGATGTAAATGGAAATGTAGCAACTGCTATTCAGAGAGTGACTGTATATGATAGGCAGAAACCAACCATTGTGCCTCCAGCGCAAAGAAGTGTATTTGCTGACAACGGTTCGTGTACAGCATCTAATGTAAACCTTGGAACGCCGGTAACTGCGGACAATTGCGGAGTGGCTTCTGTGACCAATACTGCGCCGGCTTCATTTCCTATTGGAACCACCACAATTATTTGGACAGTAACAGATGTGAACGGTAATAAAACAAGCAATACCCAAAAAATAATTGTCACTGATAACCAAAAACCTATCATAACAGTTCCATCTAACCTAAGTCTTTGTGGAGGTTCTACATCTTATACAATTGCAGCGCTCAGTGCGATTGATAATTGTGGAGTAGACTCCATTAGCTACGTTATTTCAGGAGCAACGTCCAGATCGGGAATAGAGTCAGATGCAAGTGGCTTGTTTAATGTTGGAACTTCAACAATCACCTGGAGGGTAAAGGATAGGAATGGCAATATCCAAACCGCCTCTACTATCATAACGGTAGCAGTCAATTGTACTGCACCTCGTAGTATAACTGCAGAGAATGTTGTTCAAAAAGTTCAAATGAAACAATTATCGGTCTTCCCTAATCCAACATCAGGAAATTTTATAGTGAGGCTTACTAATTATTCAAACACAAAACCTGCTATTACGATTATTGATGGTAAGGGATCAATAGTAAAACGAACAATTGTTGAAGTCGGTTCAGACATTCAATCAGTCAATTTTAATATTTCGCATTTGGCACCTGGCATGTATTCCGTAAACGTGGTTTATAGGGGAGAAATTCAGACAATAAAGCTATTTCTTGTGAAGTAGCCTCTCAAATAGGTAGTTTCCGTTTTTAAAATCCATTTCCTTTCTTGTCGCCTCAAAATTTTGAGGCGACTTTTTTTATATATAAAGCCATTTCATTTTTTGTACTAATGTTTTTTAAGAAAATCGCTCATTTTCTATCCCTTATTTTTAATGATTTTATATTTTATAATTCACCACTTTTATCATTTTCAAGAATTTAAAATTACCTTTCTGTTCTAATTAGAAAGATTTTATGCAGTTGTGGAATCCTGTAAACAATAGCAGACTGATTGCCTTTAGAGTATTATTTGGAATGGTAATGGCAATGGAATGCATTGGATCAATTGCAAATGGTGAAGTCAATCGTAGATTTATTCAGACGCATTATAATTTTACTTTTATTGGGTTTGATTGGTTGAATGCATTGCACGGCAAAATGATGTATGCCTATTTCGGGGTAATGGTACTCGTGGCAATATTGGTTTCTATTGGCTTATTTTACAGAGTCGCATCTGTTATTTTGGCTATTATGTGGTCTGCAGTTTACCTTGCAGATAAAAGCCAGTACAATAACCATTATTATTTATTTCTGTTGCTTTGTTGGCTAATGATATTTGTGCCTGCAAACAAACGGTTTTCGTTGGATATTTATCTCAAAGGGGAAAAGCCTGCAAATGAATGTAATGCATGGCATATAAATATTTTCATTTTTCAAATAGTTGTTGTTTATCTTTTTGCTGCAATAGCAAAAATGAACAATGATTGGTTGCATGCGATACCTGTAAGAACCTGGTTGTATCATAAGACCGGCCTTCCTTTAATTGGTCATTATTTAAGAAATCCTATTGTTCCATGGATTATAGCTTATGGTGGGTTGCTTTTTGATTTAATGATTGTTCCTGCTATGTTATTCAGCAAAACCAGGTGGGCTGCATTTGGTATTGCTATTTGCTTTCATGCCTTTAATAGTTATGTTTTTGATATAGGGATGTTTCCATTGATGGCTTTAGTGCTGTTTGTATTTTTCTTTAGTAATAATTTTATAGAAAGGTTTGTGCCGAGAATAAACTGCACTTCAAACCAAATAGCACCTAATGTTTTTTTATTAAAGAAAATATTTGTGTGTCTTTATATTTTTATACAAATTGGTTTACCACTTCGGCATTTATTCATTAAAGGAAACGTAACCTGGACAGAAGAAGGGCATAGGCTTTCATGGCGAATGATGTTGAGGTCAAAATCCGGAATTAGTCATTTCAAAATTGTAAATCATGCCAATGATAGTACCTGGTACATTCAGCCGTCTATGGTATTCGATTCTTCGCATCTAATGGAAATAGCTGTATTGCCGGATGTTACATGGCAGGCAGCTCAATATTTAAAATTTGATTACCAAAAGAAGCAAATGAATGTAGCTGTTTTTGCCATTAATTATGTAAGACTTAATCATAGAGATCCGACATTGTTTATTGATACTACTGTTGACTTAGGTATTGTGAAATGGAGTTGCTTTACCCATAATGAGTGGATACTTTTGGATGACCAGAAGAAAAATGATTGATATGGAAATCTTAAATGAACTTTTTGGGTAAAATGTGAGAAATTTAATTGATAATGCAAATAAATTGATCAACTATGCAAAAAGGAAGGTTGGAAGCATTTAGTGATGGGGTTATTGCCATCATTATTACAATCATGGTACTTGAAATGAAAGTGCCTCATGGAAATACATTAGATACGTTAAAGCCTTTATTGCCGGTTTTTCTAAGTTATGTTTTAAGTTTTATCAATGTTGGGATTTACTGGAACAACCATCACCATTTACTCCATGCTACTAATCGCATAAATGGCATGGTGCTATGGGCAAATATTCATTTTCTTTTCTGGTTGTCTCTTATTCCTTTTACTTCAGGTTGGATGGGGACTAACAATTTTTCAACTTTTCCGGTTTGCATTTATGGCGTGGTTTTGTTTATGGCTGGCGTTGCATATTATTTGCTAGAAGTTTCTCTTATTAAAGTTCATGGCATGGAATCTACCATTCACAAAGCAATAGGCAAAGACATCAAAGGTATTATCTCGGTTTCCTTATATGCAATAGCTATAGGTCTGTCTTTTGTAAGTACGAAAATCAGCATGTTACTATATGCGGCAGTTGCTATTATTTGGTTTATTCCTGATCGTAGAATTGAAATGAAAATGGATTCGGAAAAATAATGCAAGCATTTTGAATTTTGTTTTCAATTGCTAAATGGATTAAATAAATTTATTAGCATTGCAATTAGTTCTTTAAATCAGTCCTGAAAAATTTACTTAGTAATGCATAAAGTTCAGGATGCTTTTCCTGAAACAGGTCGGGCCTTTCAAAGAAGTATTCTGATGCTACAGCAAAGAATTCAGCTTGGTTGGTTGCCCCATAGGGATTGATATCAGATTCATTCTCCTTTATTTTCTCAATACTTCGTTGCATTAGTTGCAACCAAGGCAACACATACTGTTTCGATATCAGTGCTTCCGGTACACCATCTATTGCACCGTCTGTTTTGTCAACCAAATGTACAAACTCATGAATGGCTGTATTCGTTTTAGCAGTTTCATTTAAGAACCCTTGTCTCAATTCATGTTGAGAAAGTATCATTACATTTTGGTAAGCACCATCTCCGACTACTCCAAGCGTTGATCTTTCTGTTCCTTGTTGCTCAAACTTTTCGTTGAATGAATCAGGATACAACAGTACCTCATTCAAGTTGATATACTCCCAATTTGCAAATTCAAAAATTGGGATTATTGCACTTGCAGAAATAAGTATTTCATCCAATCGTTCTGCTACGGTATTTATTCCGGTTATCCTGGTTGTAGAAAGAAAGTGTTGCATCCGGGTTTCAAATTCCAACCTTTTTTCTTTATTTAGTCCAATGTAAAATGGAACGTAAGTTTCCAAAAGCGCTCTGTCGTTTTCATTCAGGGTTTTGATGTCTAAAAGTTTTTTCTTCTTAGGAGAGAACAACACAACAAGTATCAAAGCAATTACTGCGATGGAAATTGCAAGTATTGAAATGGTAGTACTCATTTGGTAAATATAATTACGATAAAAGCTAACGTTTAATAAATTTTTCGTTGTTTTTGCTTATTAACGTAAAGCCGGCTTGTATTCTTTGGAATGATAAAAGCAAGATATAAGTTGATTTTTCGAATTGGAATGCATAGTAATCACTTTGTAAAACGATAAACTACCTATATTACAGACTAAATCAAAAAGTTGGAGAAGATAATAAAACATACTTTTTTATTAGCATAAATGTAATAGAATATGAAAATAAACGCTCAACGTTTGCAATCTCACTTTGAAGCGATGTCATTGATTGGCAAAATGGGGGAGACCGGTACCAATCGTCCCGCTCATTCTTCTGATGAAAAGAAAGCTTTTGAATTGGCGGCTTCCTGGATGCACAATGCAGGTATGACGACCCGGATAGATAACTTTGGAAATCTCATTGGCAGACTTGAAGGAGTCAATCTTGATTTGCCAATTTTAATGATGGGTTCTCACCTGGATTCTCAACCTTATGGAGGTAGATTTGATGGAGTAGCCGGGGTGCTTTGTGCAATTGAGGCAGTAACTACATTGTTTGAACTCGGAATAAAACCAAATAGAACCATAGAAATTATCTCTTTTGCAGATGAAGAAGGATGGCGCTTTAACAAAGGGTTGTTTGGAAGCCGTGGCATACTTGGAAAGTTAGAAGATGGTGAATTGCAGCGGGCTGATAAAGATGGCGTCACACGCGAACAGGCATTGATAGATTTTGGTTGCGACATCACCAAATTTAATGAAGGCGAGTACAAGGCAGATAGTATTCATTGCTTTTTAGAATTACACATTGAGCAAGGTCCTGTACTGGATATTGCCAATAAACCCATAGGAATTGTTTCTGGTATTTCTGGTCCTCTTTGGTGGACGGTGAAGCTAAAAGGTATGGCAGGTCATACCGGATCAGTTCCTATGAGACTGAGGAAAGATACATTGGTAGGAGCAGCAGAAATTATTATAGCGGTAAATGAAATAGCCAATCAAATACCCGGTGCCGAAACGGTTGGCAGTGTGGCAACCATCAATGTTTTTCCTGCTAGTCGAAACATCATTCCCGAAGAAACCACCATTACCGTTGACCTCCGCGATATAGACCTTGATCGACGGAATAGGTACGAAAAGCAGTTGCGGGATAGAATAGAAGCTATTACGAAAAAACATGGGCTTACTTATACAATTAGCGAAGACACCAACAGTGAACCAAGGTATTGTGCACAATGGCTAAAGGATATCATCAGGCAGCAAACTATTTCGCTGGGTCTTGATGCACCTGAACTCATGAGTGGTCCATTTCATGATTCATTGGCACTTAGTTATGTTTCTGATTATGCCATGATCTTTGTGCGATGCAAGGATGGGATTAGCCACAACCCGCTTGAGTTCTCTTCCTATGAAGACTTAGCGCTTGGGGCAGAGGTACTATTTTCAACAATGCTAGATATACTTAAAAAATAAGTCAATTACATTTGTGAAGTTACAAAGTTATAATCCCTTAAGATGACACTTAAGAAATTCCACGATTCAGATTGCTTGCTCATGATGCGAAGCACTTGTTCTACTTTTTGTTGTGCTTGCAATGTTAATACTGTATTGCCGGTATGGTGATAATTGCGTAATACCTCTTTTATCAATTCTATGTCACTGTCTTTAAGATTGATTACTTCCGGATAAGTGAGTTGGTAGTCCGGATTTTGAATAGGAGCATAAATGGTTTGTGACAATTTAGACCGCGGAGATGTTTTTACTACTGCCGTGCCGGCAACAATATCTCCCAGGCGCTGTTTTTTGTCAGACACAGCCACCGTTATAGTAGCTACCAACCCGCTAAACATGGAGAAATCGATAACTCTAAAAAGCCACCTGATTAGATATTGACCTAGTGAAGCCGATTCTCCTGTCAGGCTGATTACTTTTATTTTCATAGCCATTTTGCCCAAACTTTGACCATTCAGAAAAATTTCAGAAACAAGATCATAAAAGAAAATGGGTAGAAATGCCAGAAACATTGTAATGCCCGAAGCCGCTGAAAGATTACTTAACCCTGAAAACCCAAAAAAAACAGCAATTACAATAATCACATACGCTATGATAACCAAAAGGTCAATTATGTAGCCTACAATCCTGTCTCCAAGGCTTCCCAATTCATATTCGAGGTCTATATTTTGGGATGTATTTATTTTTATGGTGTTCATTGAAAGTTATTGTTTGCAAATAAATTTTAATTTTTCAATATCTCCATCCTATTTTGCTCTTATTTTTACAAATATTCATAAATGTATTATTTGCAATTGTTTTAAAGTTTGGAAATGATGGTTTTGCATTGGCAATAAAGTTAAGTTTACCAAATGCTACTAAAAGTTGTTTAATAATGATTGCAGGAAATGATAAAACAATTTGATTTTTATAATTAGTAATGAGAGAAGCTCAGTTTTTAAAACAAAATGCAGATAAATGGTCGCTATACGAGCAGGAAATAAAACTGCACGAGCATCCCGATAAACTGGCAGACCGTTTTATTGAAATTACGGATGACTTATCTTATAGTAAAACGTTTTACCCTCAAAGCAATACAACCAAATACCTTAATGGACTTGCTGCGCTTTTTCATTTGAAAATTTATAGGAATAAAAGAGAAAATAAGGGCCGAATCTGGAATTTCTGGCAGTATGAACTTCCATTTCTGTTTAAAGTGTACCATCGTCACTTTCTTTATGCATTTCTTTTCTTTATTACGTTTTGCGCCATTGGCGCATTGTCTGCCAAATATGATGAAACATTTATCAGGCTTATACTTGGAGATGGTTATGTAAATATGACCAATGAAAATATTGAAAAAGAGGATCCATTTGGGGTTTATAAGGGCTCAAGCCAGCTCAATATGTTTTTGCAAATCGCTTTTAATAATATCCGTGTTTCTTTTATTGCTTATGTTTTTGGGGCTTTTTTTTCTATTGGTGTTGTTTTGTTACTCATGAATAACGGTCTTATGCTGGGTTCATTTGAATATTATTTTTTCTCCAAAGGGTTAGGCTTTAAAAGTATTACTGTCATTTTCCTTCATGGTACACTCGAGATTTGGGCGATTGTAATAGCAGGTGCAGCGGGGCTAATACTTGGCAACAGTATTTTGTTTCCCGGCACTTACAGCAGAGGTGTTTCTATTTTAAAAGGTGGAAAAGACGGATTGAAAATAGTAATTGGCTTGGTACCTGTATTCCTGGTAGCAGCATTTATTGAAGGCTTTGTAACCCGATATGCCAATATGCCGCTATTGGCAAGCCTTAGCATTTTATGTGGTAGTTTGGCATTTATTATCTGGTATTTTATTATTTATCCAATAAAGCTTCATAATAGAATCGACAATTTATTACAAAACAAAACTTCTGATAATCAAAACGAAAACTTTACACTATGGCTGAACAAAAAATTGAACTAAGAAAAATTCGCGACTTCAGCGAGAACATCAATGATACATTCTTGTTCATCAGGCAACAATTCAAACCTTTAATCTATAGTTTTCTGGCTATAGCCGGAATTTTTATGCTGGCGACTGCTATATTTGGAGGGTTGTACCAAAGCCAGTTTGGCAATGTCTTTAAAGAGATGCTTTCAGGATCGCGGAAGCAAATGGATGTTATGCAAATGTATGGGGCCAATTATTTCATTTTTTTATTGCTAAGTGTTTTAAATATTGCTGCCATGCAGGTTGCCGTGGTTGCGTATATGAAACTGTATGCAGCTAACGGAGAAACACCCACTATAGAGGCAGTTTGGAATGTTTTTAAACAATATTATTTAAAGGTGGCACTGTATACATTTCCTGTCTATTTATTGATTTTGTTTGGCATGGTGTTTTGCCTTGCGCCGGGTATTTATTGGGCAGTTGTTTTGATGCCATTTCAGGTTATTTTGGTGATGGAAGATGAAGGTTTTGGAGGTGCATTCAGCAGATGTTTTACGATCATCAAAGAAAACTTTTGGCCATCTTTTGGCGTTTACATTGTGGTTTATATTATTTACGCCGTGGCTGCTACGGTTGTTTCGGGTGTAGTAGGATTGATTTCTGGTTTGCTTTCTTATTTTACTACCAGAGACATTGTTTCTACAGTTGGTATTGCTACTTCTTTCCTTAGTATATTTTCCTACTTATTTTATGTCATTTTCTTCGTTTCTATCGTCCTTCAATATTTTTCTTTGGTTGAGAAACGCGATGGAACAGGCATGATGCAGCGGCTTGATAAGCTAGGCGAATCAAGTCAGGATTTTGGAAATATTAAAGAGGATTATTAATGAGGATTGTCTTATTATTATTTTGTTTTTTTTGTTTTTGTGGGATCTCTATAGCTCAAGCCGTAGAGTATGATACGTCTGCTATTTCACAGCGATCTATTAATAAATCCCTATTAAGTAAGTTAAAAAAGTCTCCTGATTTTTCATACATCGAAATGCAGGAACCTCCTAAGAGTTTGTGGGATAGGTTTTGGGCATGGGTTTGGTGGAAAATTGCGCAGCTAATGAGTACAAAAAATGGCAGATTTACATTCTGGACAGTCATTACTTTGATAGCTGCCATCGTTATCGGTTATTTTTTATTGAAAGTGATGGGCATGAATAAAGGAGGTTTGTTTGCCAGAAATGCGTCTGATAAATTGAATTATTCTATCGGTGAAGATGATATACACAGCATTTCATTCAATGAAGCAATTCAGCAGGCAATTTTAGCTGGCGATTTCAGATTGGCAATTCGATTATTGTATTTACAATCGTTGAAGTTACTCTCCGATAAAGGCCATATAGAATGGCAAATCAACAAGACCAATAGTGACTACATAAAAGAAGTTGCCAACGCTTCATGGTATGCTTTGTTTGTTTCGCTTACATTTAAGTTTGAATATACATGGTATGGAGAATTGAATATTGGGAAAGATGATTTTGACCAATTGCAAATACAGTTTCAGCAATTAAACCAGCAATTGTCATGAAAGGGTACCGAAATTTTATCATCATCTTTTCTGTGTTGCTTGTAGTGTATATTACTATAGAACTCAACAAGCCAAAACCTATAGATTGGACAGTTAGTTTGAGCAATAGTAAAAAGGCTCCTTATGGGGGATATATTATCAATGACCGGTTGAAGGATTTGTTTCCAAATAGTAAAATCAGGTCTTATAGAACGCCATTTTACGAACAGATAAATAATTTTAATGGTAGCCATACGGCCTATATATTGATGGGTCCTTCGTTTGAACTTTCTAAGGCCGATGTAGATGAGATGAAAAACTATGTTATAAATGGCAATTACGTTTTTCTTGCTTACGGAAATTATCCAAAGACTTTTCTTGACTCTTTTAAGTTAAAGACAGATACCAGATTTTCCATCACCGGTAAAGATTCGGCCAGTATTAATTTTGTGAATCCTGCTTTGAAAGCAAAGGTGGATTATACTTTCTTGCAAGCCACTATTGACGATTATTTTTCCAGCATAGATACCGCTAATAACATCGTATTGGGCATCAATGACAAGGGCAAACCTAATTTTATAAAAATGCCTTATGGTGAGGGCGCATTCTTTGTGCATACCAATCCTATTTGTTTTAGCAACTATTTTCTTTTGCATCATGACAATGCTGCTTATGCTGCAAAAGCGTTGTCTTACATCCCCAATGACGTGTCCGAAGTATATTGGGATGAGTACTATAAGCAAGGAAGGGGAGGGGCATCTACTCCATTGCGGTTTCTATTGTCAAATGATTACCTTAGGTGGGCACTGCGGATTGCACTTATTGGTATGATCTTATATGTTCTTTTTCAGTTGAAACGGAAACAAAGGATTATCCCGGTAATTGCACCTTTGAAAAATACTTCAATGGATTTTATCAGAACGGTTGCAAGTTTGTATTTTAACGCAAAAGACAATAATGGTATAGCGGATAAAAAAATTAATTATTGGATGGATTTTGTAAGACATCGATTTAATTTGTCAACACAGGTTTTGAATGAAGAATTTATAGATCATTTATCTAGAAAAAGCGGAGTTGAGAAAAAAGAGATCAGTGAATTGATTGTATTAATTGCTGAAATATCTTCGAAGCATGTAAATGACAATTTGCTATTAATGCTGAATAACAAGATTGATAACTTTTATAAACAGGTATAAATGGAAACAGAACAGCCAGTAGAAAATACAGAAATAAATGAACTCAACATCGCTATCGGCCGGGTAAAGGTAGAAATGGCCAAGGTAATTGTCGGTCAAGAATCAATGATTGAGTTGTTGCTTGCAGCAATCATTGCTGATGGGCATGTGCTGATAGAAGGGGTGCCGGGCGTTGCAAAAACGCTAACCGCAAAACTGCTTGCCCGTTGCATAGATGTCCCATTCAGCCGCATTCAGTTTACGCCGGATCTGATGCCAAGTGATGTCATTGGAACGTCCGTTTTTAATCCTCAAACAGGAAATTTTACTTTTAAGCATGGCCCCATCTTTAGCAATGTTGTATTGATAGATGAGATCAACCGTTCTCCTGCTAAAACCCAGGCTGCTTTGTTTGAAGTGATGGAAGAAAAGCAAATTACTTATGACGGAACTACTTATAAAATGAGTGCTCCGTTTTTGGTATTGGCTACGCAGAACCCAATTGAGCACGAAGGAACATACCGTCTTCCCGAAGCCCAGCTTGATCGCTTTATGTTTAAGGTAAGTGTGGACTATCCTTCTTTAGAAGAAGAGTTGATGATTCTTCAATACTCGCATGAGGGTAAGACGACAGACTTTACATCAATGGTACAGCCTGTGTTGTCAGCTACACAAATTGTTCAACTGCGCAAGGCAGCTGCTGCATTGCACATAGAAAGCAAAGTGATGCGCTATATTGCCGAACTCGTCTATGAAACACGTAACAACAAGGCATTATTTCTAGGCGGATCGCCCCGTGCATCTGTAGCTATTTTAAAAGCATCCAAAGCCATAGCAGCCATGAGTGGACGAACTTTTGTAACGCCGGATGATGTAAAGAAAGTAGTGGTGCCTGTACTTCGTCATCGCATTATGTTGACTCCCGAAAAGGAGATGGAAGGAAGCACAGCTGACGAAGTAATAGAAATCATCGTAAAAAAAGTAGAAGTTCCCCGATAATCTATTGCATTGAAAAAAATCTGGTCAGCATATATCACGCCTTTGTTTTTTACCACTCGTTGGAATGGGGCACTTGTGGTGTGTGTTGTGCTTTTTATTTGCCGGTTCTTTTTAACTTGGTTGGGTATTCTTCCTTATTTGGCATTGCTTTCGTTGGTTATCATTTTTCTGTTTGACTATTATTTTTTATTTGGTAAACCGAATGGATTTTTTGCTTCCCGAAAGCATGCGGATAGGTTTAGCAATGGGGACGAAAACCCAATACAGCTTGACCTTGATAATAGGTATAGTTTTCCGATCAATGTAGAAATTATTGATGAAATTCCTTTTCAGTTTCAGCGGCGCGATGTGCTGTTTCTAGCAAACCTAAAAGCCGGCCAACAAAATAATATCACTTATAAGCTTCGTCCTGTAAAGCGGGGTGCATATGATTTTGGTTCGCTTAATGTATATGTTGCAAGTGCCATTGGATTGGTGAGGCGGCGTTATACTTTTCACCAACCCCAATCAGTTCCTGTTTATCCTTCTTACATTCAGATGCGGAAGTACCAGTTAATGGCCATCAGTAACCGCCTTACCGAAGTGGGAGTGAAGAAAGTAAGAAGGCTAGGCCATAGCATGGAGTTTGAGCAAGTAAAGGAGTATGTACAAGGGGACGATTACCGAACCCTCAATTGGAAAGCCACTGCTCGAAAGGGGCAATTAATGGTCAATAATTTTACAGACGAAAAAAGCCAGCAGGTATATTGTGTAATTGATAAAGGTCGGGTAATGAAAATGCCATTTGAAGGCATGTCATTACTGGATTATGCCATAAATGCTGCTTTGGTGTTGTCTAATGTGGCACTCCTAAAGCAGGACAAGGCAGGCTTGGTAACTTTTAGCGAGCAAATTGGGGCTTTTCTGACAGCTAGTAGCCGGCCTGTGCAAATGGAGTCTATTCTCGAGGTTTTGTACAATCAAAAAACCCGTTATTTAGAAAGTGATTTTGAAAGACTGTATGCTGCTTTGCGACGAAAAGTTAGCCAACGAAGCCTCATTGTGCTTTTTACAAACTTTGAATCTATATCAGGGATGCAACGGCATTTGCCTTACCTAAGAAAAATTGCTGCTCATCATCTGTTATTAGTGGTGTTTTTTGAGAATACTGAGTTGAAAACATTGGTAGCATCCAAAGCTAATAGTGTAGAAGAAGTATATGTAAAAACGTTGGCCGAAAAATTTGCATATGAAAAGCGATTAATGGCAAAAGAGTTGCAGCAGTATGGTATTCTTTCTATTCTTACTCCACCGGAGGAATTAACAGTCAATACGATAAATAAATATTTAGAGCTAAAAGCAAGGCAATCTATCTAAGAATTTTTCAAGAATGAGCACTCTATTGCAGATATTATAAATCTGGTTTGTATTGATAGCTCAGACTACCTATATTTGCAGCCCAAAATGCCGAGGTAGCTCAGCTGGTTAGAGCACAGGATTCATAACCCTGAGGTCGGCAGTTCAAGTCTGCTCCTCGGTACATCATAAAACGACATTGATTTTTCAATGTCGTTTTTGTTTTTAACTTGTTATAAATCAGTTGTTTAAGAATGTAATGGTTAAATGGATTTATTGCAGGCAATGAAAAGATGAAACAATAGTTACATGACCATAAATTGAGCCTGAATATTTATCTTTCCTAAATCAAACCTACGATTTAGCTTTCCACAAGTTTTGATACGGATAGTCGTCTAACACTAAAACTGCAATGATTGATTGATGCTGATTTTGTAAAGTTGCTGAAGGCAGGAGATGAAGCTGCCTTTTCCAGGTTGGTAGAAATGCACCAGCAATTGGTGTATAATACTGCCCTGGGTTTATTGCAATCGTCAGAAGATGCAGAAGACATAGCGCAGGAGGTTTTTGTACAGGCTTATGAATCAATTGGCACTTTTAAAGGCGAAGCCAGGCTTTCTACATGGCTTTACAGAATAACCGTTACCAAATCGTTGGATAGGATCAAATATTTGAGCAGGAAGAAAAGAGGCGGATTTGTACTCAGCCTTTTTTCAAAAGAGGATTCGATGCTTGATCTGCCGGATTTTAACCATCCTGGCGTGAAATTGGTAAATAAGGAACGGGCAACAGTTTTGTTTAAAGCCATGGCTACATTACCCGATAACCAGCGAATTGCTTTTACACTTCACAAAGTAGAAGGTTTAAGCCACCAGGAGATTGGGGAAATTCTCAATTGTACCATCGCTTCTGTAGAAGCATTGATGCATCGTGCAAAACAAAATTTAAGAAAATTATTGACTGATTATTACAAACCATAAATGCTTTTTTATGAGTGATATAAATAGGGAAGATGAAATATTGAAAACGATCAATAGTCTGGACGGAGTGGAGAAAGCTGAAGTGCCCGCTTTTCTCTCTGTAAAAGTAAAAGCCCGTCTGGCAGCTTCAAAAAAGGAAAATGCTTTTCCCTTCATGTTTTTGTTGGCTAAACCGGCATGGTCATTTGCAGCTTTGGCCATCACTATTGTATTTAACATTTATATGGTTACGCAGGTAAACGCTGAACATCAGCAAGCAGCAAAAACCAAAGATGTAGCTATAGAAAGTTTTGCAAAAGAATATGGAATGATCAGTTATTCCGCTTACGATAAATCTAACTAAGATGACAAGTTTTTTAAAAAACAAATGGTTGGCCATAACGATAGCCGTATTGTTAATGGCTAACATAGCCACGTTTGGTTATTTCTGGTATGCGAAACTTATTGGGCCTCCGCCACCTCCACCACCTCCGGGTATGGGGCAGCCGGGACAGGCGCCTGATTTTGTTCAGAAGGAGTTGCATTTTTCTGCTGCGCAGCAGCAGCAATACGAGCAGCTTTTTAAAGAACACAGGCGCCAGGTTAGAGACTTGAAAGACAGCGTGCGAATGGCAAAGGATGATTTCTTTTCATTACTAAGCAGTAGTGTTATAGATTCTGCAGTAGTAGAAAGTAAAGCTGCTAAGATAGCTGAATTGGAAAAGCGAATTGATATACTAACGCTTCAGCATTTTCAGCATGTAAAAGCAATCTGTACACCTGAGCAGCAAAGTAAATTTGATAAGATTATTCATACTGTTGTACAGCGCATGGGGCCGCCGCCACCTCCACCAATGAGACCTGGTGAAAACCAACCGGGAGATGGACCGCCACCACCACCTTTCGGCAATGGTGAACAAGGAGACGGGCATCCGCCACCACCTCCGCCACCTCCTGAAAATGAAAAGCAATAAGATTTTTTTAACAGCCGGCGGGCAAAGGAATTGATGGGGTATATCTTCTAATAAAGCAAATCATTCACTAAAAAATTACCATTATGAAAAAACAATTTCTTGTGTTGGCAGCAGTACTAATAACTGCTATAAGCATCGCCCAAAAAAATGAACCTCCAAAGCCGCCATCACCGGAGGACAGACTAAAGCATTTTACAGAAATGCTTAATAAAGAAATGACATTGTCTGCAGAAAAAAAGCAGCAGGTATTGGCTACCTACAAAGATTTTTTTGCGAAAATGGATCAATTGCATGCCAAGTATCCGCCGCCACCACCTCCACCGCCACCCCCTGCAGAAGTAAAGGATGCGATGGATAAGTTGGTAGCAGAAAAAGACAGCAAACTGCAAGGTGTTTTGACGGCCGATCAGTTTAAAAAGCTAAAGGAAATGGAAGAAAAAAGGCACGGCAAACACGGAGGCGATATGCCACCACCACCTCCTCCTCCTGCACCTTAATAGATGCATAAAAAAAGCCGCTGCAAGTACAACTTGCAGCGGCTTTTTATTATGCTTGAAGATTTGAAGTTCAATTATTCAGTTTTACATAATCTCGCATTTCAAGTCTGACGTTTCACCTCTAACCATTAACTATTGTCCATCCACCACCTTCACCGCCTTCACCGTTTTCACTTCCTCTCCCTGCCTTACTTCTACCAAATAAGTACCCGCTTTCAATTGCTCACCAAAATGGAAAACCTGACCCGGCATTCCTTTGGCGGCATAAGCAGTCTTACCATTTACATCCAATACGCGTATGTTGATGCTTTCGTGCTTCGGCGCTTTTACCTGTACATTGAACACATTGCCGGTAGGGTTGGGGAAGATGGAGACCTGTAAAGTAGAAGGTTTTATTTCTGCCACCTCAATTGTTGCTATTGATTATTCTTAATTCATCAGGAAAAGACAATTGTCGTCCCTTGTCAATTGATCTGTATGATTGAATGATGGCAATGATATTCAATTATTCAAATTCATTTTTTAAAATAAGGTTGATTTGTTTCTCCAATACATCCAAATCCTACGTGGCATAATAAATTCTTTCCATTTTTACACAGTGATATACATGTATGATAAAATTTCTGAACGATTTTGGTATATGCCACGGATAGCTATATTTTGCTAAAATGGCATCGTCAAGGTATCGGATGGCTTCACCAATAATTAAAAACTGGTATTGCACAGCACTTTGAATTTTAATATCATTTACAAAAGCAACTTCGTCCATATCTGTTACAAATTGCTTTATCAATTGTATTGCATCCAATATATGTTCCGCCCTTTCTTTAGGTGTTGGTTTATCCATAAATTTTAATCAGGTCTTTGGTTGCTGATTGTAAAGCATAATTTTTTAAACATCCTTTTTCTACTAAATCCACTTTCCTTTTGATTGCATTTTCAAGCAAAAAAGAAATATCCAGCATGTCAAACATAGAATATTGTTTATTTATGTTTAATTCAATCATAACATCAACATCGCTGTTTAATTTTTCTTCACCTCTGGCATACGAACCAAATAACCATGCACTGGCTACTCTTCCGTCATTTTTTAAAACAGATTTTATTGAATTGATAAGGCTGCTTTTACTCGGTTTTGGTTTTGTAGAATAATGTACTCTTTCTTCTGCAACCTGCAAAGCTTTCAAAGCCATGTCTTCGTCTTCAATTTCATAAACCAATTTGTCGCTAAGCCAAGCTACTAACAAATCATTTTCTTCTACCTTAAAATACGCTGCCAATTTCACCACTTGTTCCCTTGTGGGCTTTCGTTGCCCTCTCTCAATTTTACTAAGTATGGCTTGGTCTATGTCGAGGAAAGCAGCAACTGTCCGCAAAGGCAGTTCCTTCTCCTCTCTAAGTTTCCGTATTGTGTTGCCTAGGCTGTCCATTTTGAACAATTTGTTTTTGACATAATTTGTCAAAATTATAAACTGTTTTTGACCTTAGCAAAGATTTGTGAGGGAAATTTTCGACAGAATGTTCATAGTTATTTTATACCCTTCCGTGTTCCCTAACCCTTATTTGCCACCCAAAGACCCAAGCCCACGCCGAGGAATTTTTGCGCAGTGCCGAAGAAGCACGTACTACTCGTTGGGATAGGTTGGTAACGATGAAAGGTTTGTATAGAGGAATATTGTGAAAGCAAAAAGCCGCTACAGGATAACTCCCGCAGCGGCTTTTCGTTTGATGTTCGAAGTTTGATGTTGTGACCACTCACTCCGCCGCGGCGGACAGGCATTCACCTTTTCACGTTTCACTTCTCACGTTTCTCGTCTCACGATTGACCATTCACCATTTACCTCCCCACCTTCACCGCCTTCACCGTTTTCACTTCCTCACCCTGTCTTACTTCTACCAAATAAGTTCCTGCTTTTAACTGCTCACCAAAATGGAAAATCTGACCCGGCATTCCTTTGGCTGCAAAAGCGGTTTTGCCATTTACATCTAATACACGTAAGGATATGCTTTCCTTCTTAGGAGCTTTTACTTGTACATTAAATACATTGCCCGTTGGGTTGGGCGCAATGGAAACTTCTAACGAAGAAGGGCTTACCACTTCTGTTTCTGTAGTTCCTTTTGCATAATCAGGTTTTGACAGACAAGGAGCAGATACTGAAAAATTAGTAGTTGTTTTGTTTTTGCATCCACGTGTATTTGGTGCAGTGGTATAAGTAATAGTTGCATTACCTATTGAAACTCCGCTAACCAAGCCTGTGCTACTGACCGAAGCAATACTGAAATTGCTACTGCTCCATGTGCCTCCTGCTGTGCTGTTTGCTAACTGAGAAGTTTTGCCAACACAAGCAGTTTTTGAACCCGTAATTGTTCCTGAAATGGATGGCAGAGAATTGACTGTAACACTAGCAGTTGCTTTATTGATGCAGTTATTAATGTTAGGAGCTGTTGTATAAGTTATAGTTACTGTACCAACAATTTTACCGGAAACGACACCTGCGTTACTAATGGTTGCAATGGATGTGTCGGAACTGCTCCATGTGCCGCCTGCTGTTGAATTGGTTAGCGTTGTTGAGCTTCCTTTGCATATTGATAAATTACCTGTAATAGCACCTACTGTTGGTAGTGCATTTACTGTAACAGTTTTAGCACTGGAGGTTTTGCTGCAGCCGGTTGTGATATTGGTAATTTTTACTTTGTATTTACCTGATACTTTAGCAAAGATTGAACTAGCAGTTTGCCCTGCTAAATTATTTGAACCCTTAATCCATTGATAAGATCTATTATTGGAAACGGTACCCTTCAGTAAAACGCTGTCTCCATTGCAAAAAGTTAATGGACCTCCGGCAGTAATGGTAGCTGTTGGTAACGCATTAACCACCACAGTTGTTGTTTTGGTAATGCTTAATGCAGGCGAGTTGTTGTCTTTTATTACAACAGAATAGACGCCACTATTAAGCGAAGTAACGCTTGTTACAGTTGGGTTTTGAGTTGTAGTTGGGGAAATGTTTGGGCCGCTCCAGCTGAATGTATAAGGCGGAATGCCTCCGCTTGCTGTGGCAGTTAAATTAAGTGTACTGCCAATGCACAAAGGACCATTGTTAGATGCTGTTCCTGTTAGTAGCGGGTTAGGATTAATAGTGAGGGAAAAGGATTGTGAATTGCTACTGCAGGTGCCATTGTTGGCTACTACGGTTACATTGCCCGAAGTGCTGCCTAGCGTAACAGTTACGCTGTTGGTATTGATGCCGGCAGTTATTGTACAACCTGCAGGGAAAGTCCAGGTGTAGCCAGTAGCTCCACTAACAGGAACTATAGAAAAAATCTGGTTAGTACTACCCTCAATAGTAGGGCTGGTGCCTGAAATGGTACCTGGAGTTGGAGGTGGGGTACAAACGCCGGCCCACCAGGTGCCCCAAAGGTTACCTGTATTTGCATATTCCTGTACTGTCCAGAAGTTCATATCGTCATTGGGATCTACGGATACAGAGGTATAATCGCCCCAACGATTGGTAGAACCGCCAAATGTTTTAAAATAATTTGCTTGTCCTGCTTTGTAAACAAAATCAGTTTGGAAGGTATTTATGGGATCAGCGGCCATTCGGATAGAATAGCATGCGCTTGGAAAAGTAGTGGCACTAAATTTAGCACAACCAATCATTACATCATTGTTCTTATTTACATCAATAGATGGAAAAGCAAAAAAGTTGGCACCGGATCCATCTTCAATTCTTCCGCGTTGTAGTATAGCCCCTGCAGTACTTAATTGCCACCATTGGGCAGCTGATTTTGTAGGTGCAGCAGCTGGTAAAAATACGGTATGGGTTGTCCAGATGCTGCCGTTTCTATAAATTGTTTTTTGTATGCGGTGATCACCGGTTGCCACCTTATTGGCAGTACCCGATTGAGGCGCAAAATTAGATCCTCCTGAAAATGCCCAGGTATTGGGTGTGCTAATGAAAGTACCCGCAGATAAAACTTCTGATCCAACTGCTCCAGAAATGTTGTAAAGTTTGATAAATCCATTTCCATTATCATTTCCATTAACACTTTGAACCAAATACATAGTCGAAAGCGAATTGTCGTATGTGATGGCAGGACATAAACCGGCACCTGCGTTGATGACTGTAACTGATGGGGACAATACACCCGCATATAAATCAGCTTTCTTATAGATAAAAACCTTCCCTGTACTAAAAAAGTTATTTGCTACAGTAAACATATTACCCCCTATTACTACCCAATCTTTATTAAAACCTATACTTGGATAATCAAACCAGGTTGCATTAGTCCCATCAACATCCAATGAATACAATTGCCAACTACCTGTTGGGTCGTTGTTTGCGGATATGCCAACAAGTAAAGCGGAATTGGCAGACACTGCATTGCCACAGGCGACTATTATCCAACGGTTATTAAAGGGGTCATACATTACTTTCGGGTCAAATGTACTCGGTGATCCAACCGTCGCAAAGAAAGCATTTAAGGTTACTGTGCTAATAACGGTACCTGTGCGGCTACTTATTCTTACGCCTGTTCCATTAAGCGTAGTCATTACATGGTTTGGTCCAACCTGACCTCCAACATCCGGAGGTATTACATTACCTGCGTCGTCTATAGCATTAAAATCTATATTCGGAGCTACGGAATTGAGTGCGTTAATTCCGGGAGAAGGCCTTCCTGCAACTGCGGAGGCCATTTTTCCAAAAGGGTCCGACATCACTTTTGCATTTTTGGGAATCTTGATTATGGGTAATTCATCTTCGTCTTCTTCTCTTTGTTTTACCCCATTTCTCACACTTCCTATCCTTTTTTCATTGGGATCTTGAGGATGTTCTTTACTATACTTTTCAATGTCGCTAAAAGAAATAGTTGATGATTTACTAACTTCTACTTTCTCTCCTTGCTTCTGCGCTTGAACATTGACACAAAGTAATAACAATACCATTGCAGCAAAAGCTAAAAAATATTGCTTTAGCTCAATAGCACTTTTTTTAATAGTTCTCATGATGATTTGATTTGGTTTTGAAATATAATTATTAAAAGTAAACAAATAAATTAATATAGTTATTAATTTAAAAAAAGGTGCGCTTTCGTTTTTTCAATAAGTTTTAATGATAGCTCATAAAAACGTAAACTTTACATTTGCTTATTAGATGCATTGTATAATTTTTATAGTTTAAAATATTGATGGCATTATGACAGCAAAAGAAAAGTACACGGAGTACGTTAGCACAATGCAAAGTATTGCAGATGTAAAATATGCTTCTGCTGTTTTGCAATGGGATCAGGAAACTTATTTGCCTCCAAAAGGTGCGAATGGGCGAAGCCGACAGTTGGCAACCTTGTCAGAATTGGCTCACCAAATGTTTACGAATGAAAAGCTTGGCAATTTGCTTAGCGATTTGAATGATAGCGAAGACCTAAATGAAAGGCAGAAAAAGAATATTGCCTTATCTATTGAAGATTACAACAAGTCTAAAAAATTTTCATCGCATTTTGTAAAACAAATGAGCGAATGTGTTTCTGCTTCCTTCCATTCGTGGATGCAAGCAAGAAAAGATAATTCTTATAAAATATTTCAGCCGGCATTGGCAAAGTTAATTGAGTTAAAGCGGCAAGAAGCTCAGATACTCGGCTATACCGACCATCCTTATAATGCCTTAATGAACGATTATGAAAGGGGATTAACGGTTGCAATGACAGACAAGATATTTTCAGATATTGAGCAGCCTTTGAGTGAGCTATTGGTCAAAGTGCAACAAATGCCCCGACCTGATGATAGCTTCTTGCACCAGCATTTCCCAAAACAACAACAATGGGAGTGGGGGCAATACTTAGCCAGGCAATTAGGCTTTGATGAAGAAGCTGGCAGACAGGACATTTCCGAGCATCCATTTACAATAAATTTTAGCAGCAAAGATGTTAGAATTACCACAAGGATAGACGAACATGATTTTACTAACATGACCTGGAGTACTATACATGAAGTGGGTCATGCGCTGTATGAACAGGGATTGCCAGATGTAGAATATGGACTTCCGCTTGGAGAATATGCTTCGTTGAGTATTCATGAGTCGCAATCAAGATTGTGGGAAAATTGTGTAGGAAGAGGGAAGGCGTTTTGGGAGTATTATTTTCCGGTAGTGCAAAAATTTTTTCCTACACAGTTTGCAAATATATCTGTTGAGAAATTTACAAATGCAATCAACAAGGTCCAGCCTTCGCTAATACGTACAGAATCTGACGAGCTAACTTACCATTTTCACGTTATGATTCGCTATGAACTTGAAAAGCGATTAATAGATGGTTCCATGCAAGCGAACGAAATACCTTTTTATTGGAATCAGCAGTACAAGCATTTGTTAGGAGTTGATGTGCCTGATGATAAACGGGGATGCCTGCAGGATGTACATTGGAGTCATGGTAGTTTTGGATATTTTCCAACTTACAGCATGGGCAGTTTTTATGCTGCACAGCTTTGGGAGAAAATTAAAACAGATTTACCCCACGTTGAATTGGAATTGGCTTCATCGGGTAGTACAGAAGGCATTCTGCATTGGCTTAGAAATTCAATCCATTTTCAAGGCAGATTTTTTTCTAGTGAAGAAGTATGTAAGTTGGTAACAGGGCAGCCTCTTGACAGCAAAATTTTCTTAAAATACATGGAGGAAAAATTGCCTGGATAAAATACTCCCTTCTTATGTATTATTAAAAATACGCCTGTATGGATGCGGGCTATGGGCGTAATTTCCATTTTTGGTCCGTTTTGTCTACTATTTCTCCCTTTTTTGGAAAAATTCTTCGTGTTGTAAAATAAAACACATTAAAAAGTGGTTTATACCATATGACATTATCCATAGTTGGATAAATGGTAACTAATATCAACATGAATTTTACTATGAAAACCACTACAATCAAATTTTTGTTTTCGCTGCCACTTGCTGTTATGCTGCTTATGTCGGCTGTCGTCAACGGTCAGCTCAAAGCAGATTTTTCAGCTACGCCCCGTTCAGGATGTCCTCCATTTGTTGTAAATTTTAAAGATAGTTCATTTGGTGCGCCAACGTCTTGGAAATGGGATTTGGGCAATGGAACTATATCCTATCTAAAAGATCCAATTGCAACCTATTTTGATCCCGGGACTTACAATGTAAAATTGATTGTTCAAAATGCGAATGGCAAAGATTCTACTGTAAAAAGTCAGTATATATTAGTCAATGCATTACCTATTCCGATATTCAATGTTTCGGACACTGTTGGATGTTTCCCATTGAAAGCAAAGTTTGAAGATTTGAGCCTTCCGGGTTCAGGCGTTATAGCTGCATGGCAGTGGGATTTTGGAGATGGCACTTTGGCAACTGAAGTAAACCCAATACATGCTTACACGGCTTCTGGAACATTTTCAGTTACTCTAAAAGTGACCAACACTTTTGGCTGTTCAAAATTAATAACAAAGAATGCATTGATAAAAATTCAGAATGGTGTTAAAGCAGCTTTTACCTACTCATCTAGTCAAGGTTGTCAGACTTCTGCACCGGTGAACTTTATTAATCAATCAACCGGTACCGGATCTTTGCAATATTTTTGGAATTTTGGAAATAATACGAATTCCTCAGCTGTAAATCCAGTTGTGAACTATGGTGCAACAGGATCTTATACTGTCAAATTAATAGTTGCAAGCAGTTTTGGTTGCAGAGATACATTAATCAAACCAAATGCTATTAACATTGGGGTTGTAAAAGCAAATTTCAATCCTCCTGATACAGTCTGTACTGGCGCACCTTTTCAATTAACAAACGCTTCTTCTCCAAACTCATTTATTGGGTCTGTCTGGAACTTTGGAGACGGCTCCGTTTTAACGGAAACCAATCCTATTTATTCTTTTGTAACAACAGGGGTTCACTTGGTTAAGCTTGTTACCGATTTTGGTTCTTGTCGAGATTCTGTTACAAAAAGCATTTTATCAATTCCTAAACCCAACGTTTCTTTTAACGCTCCGGTCAGGTACAGTTGTAAAGCACCATTGACAGTTAACTTCAACAATACTTCCTCCAATGCAGTTTCTTATTTGTGGAATTTTGGAGATGGGTCCACATCAACTCAAAAAAATCCATCTCATCAGTACACTACAATAGGTTCTTATGCCGTAAGCTTGATTATCATTAATTCAAATGGTTGTACTGATACTTTATTGTTGGAAGATTATGTAAGGGTGTCACCGCCTGAAATTCTATCATTAGATAATTTGATGATTAAAGAATGTACACCGTATACGGTATTCCCACATGCAACAATTGAGACAGGTTTGCCAATTAGTTCGTATTTGTGGAATTTCGGAGATGGAGGAACTTCTACGGACTCTACGCCTTCTCACACCTATACAGTACCGGGCATCTACAATGTAAAACTTACGGTCTCCTCTGGTGCAGGATGTATAGATACCTTGACACTCATAGAAGCTGTAATGGTAGGATTAAAACCTACTGCTATATTTTCAGCAACTCCGTTAGATGTTTGTGCTAATACACCAGTAAACTTTTCTGATCTCAGCACTGTACCCAATGGCTATTTTGTAAATTGGTGGAATTGGGAATTTGGTGATGGAGGAACTAGTCCAGAAAAAAATCCGACCCACACTTATAGCGATACTGGTTGGTTTACGGTAACGCTTACAGTTGCAAGTTTAGGCTGCAATGACTCGGCAGTAATAACCAATTATGTACACGTAAAACCCCCAATCGCTAAATTTGATACTGCCTACAGTTGTAGTATGCCATTGAAGAGAAATTTTATTGATAGTTCTATAGGTGCATCTAGTTGGACATGGGATTTTGGTGACGGAGGTTCTTCCACTCAAAGAAATCCAGCACACACATTTACGACTTCTGGAACTTATCCTGTTTCATTAACAGTTTCAGATGGATCTTGTCAACACACTAAAACGGTCAACGTTTTAGTATTAGATCAGTCTCCTAAAATAATAATTAGCGACTCCATAAGTTGTAGGGCAACCAGAGTATTATTTGATATCGGCAATGTAATGGCAGGAAGTATTCAGCGATACAAATGGTTTTTTGAAGGAGTAAATAAGCCAGGAATACAAACCAGTAATACGCCTGTAGCTCAAACTTACGCCACTACAGGCGCAAGGAATCCAGCTGTAGCATTAACTGATATTCTTCAATGTGTTGATACTACCTATGCGTCTTTTCCGATTACCGTTTATGGGCCTAAAGCTGCATTTGGCGGCAATCCACGTGGAGGCTGTTTTGGCACAACTATTACTTTTTTAGACTCTACAATAACCGATGGTATTCATCCGATTGCTAATTGGACATGGAACTTTGGCGATGGCCCTTCTAAAGTACTTACATCTGGACCATTTACACATGATTATACATCGTCTGGAGTGTACAATGTTTATATGATAGTAAAGGATACTTATGGATGCAAGGATAGTTTGGGAAAATCTTCTTTTATAAGTATATCGAGCATTAATGCAGGATTTGTCCCTTCAGATTCTTTGGTATGTCCAAATTCACCAATAGCATTTTCAATCAATTCAATTGGTGCAGATATTACTTATAAATGGGACTTTGGGGATAATAATTCTTCAACTTCTGCTACTCCAACTCATACTTTTAGCAATCCGGGAACATACATAACCAGCTTAGTTGTTGCAGATAAAATTGGGTGTAGAGACTCTTCAACTAAGGTAATTAAGGTATTTACTGCAAAATCAAAATTTACGCTTAGTGATACCTTTGCTACTTGTCCTCCGTTGGTAGTAAATACGACCAATAATTCAAACAATTACATCGATTATAAGTGGGACTTCGGAGATAGCAGCTATTCAACTTTATTGAATCCTTCACACATATACACCTATCCGGGTAGCTACACTATTACTTTGGCAGTTAGCAATACAGGTGGTTGTACCGATACTATGCGAAGAAATATTGTAATTAAAGGACCAACCGGTTCCTTCGGCTATATACCAACTCGGGTATGCAACCCGGGAAGGGTTTCTTACAATATAATTTCAAACGATGCAATAAGCTATATTTGGGACTTTAGTGATGGCAATACCGTTTATACAACACTTGATACTACTTCTCATGTATATGCCACACCGGGCATCTATGTACCTAAAGTAATAATTGAAGATGGAGGAGGTTGTAAGGTTGCTATTTTGGGATTGGATACCGTTAAGGTAATTGGAATAGAATCCTCTATTTTATCTGATGTTACATCCTTGTGTGATAGTGGATATGTTTCATTTAGAGATTCTACTATTACAAATGATGTAGTCAATAGTTTTGTATGGGATTTTGGCGATGGAACGTTTTCTAACAATCAAAACCCAACCCATGGTTATGCAAATCCTGGATTGTATAGTATAACATTTGCAGCAACTACTCCTTTTGGTTGCACAGATACGGCCAAACTTATTAATTATATTAAAGTAACAGGTTCTCCTAAGGTAAGAATAACCGGAGACAGTATTGGATGTCAACCGGCACAGTTGTCTTTTTCAGGAGCTTTGGTTGTGCCCGATACAAACACAATAAATTGGCAATGGATATTTGACAATGGAAATACTTTTACAGGTCAGACACCACCCGCTCAATTATTTAATGCTGCAGGCTCTTTCAATATTAAACTTATTGCCACTACACTTGGAGGTTGCGATGATACAGCAAGAACAAAAGTTACTATTCATCCAAAACCAAATGTTGACGCAGGTCCGGATACTATCATTTGTAAGGGACAAAGTCATCCGCTCCAAGCAAGTGGTGCAAATTCATTTATATGGACGGGTAGCCCATTCCTAAGTTGTATAAATTGTGCTGATCCGTCAGCCAATCCTTTAATCAAAAATACTTTTTATGTTACAGGATCTAATGCTGTTGGTTGTTCCGGAATGGACTCTGTAACTGTTGATGTAAGGCAACCATTCGTCATGGCAGTTAACAATGGTGATACGATTTGTGTTGGTCAGTCTGTATCACTCGGAGCATCAGGAGCAGATTCTTACCAATGGAGTCCATCACTTTGGCTCGACAACTCATCAATTGCCAATCCAAAATCGAGACCTGACTCTACAATTACTTATACAGTTGTGGGAGAGGATAATGCTCGTTGTTTTAAAGATACTGGGTTTATAAAAATTAAAGTTTATCCTATTCCTACTAATGAAATCACTAATGGTAATAATATTAATCTTCAAATCGG
>JANPHE010000224.1:0-10709 GCA_031424295.1 Segetibacter sp.
CTGATCGTATGCTAGATATGGGTTTTATTAATGATGTAAGAAAGGTGATCGCTTTGTTGCCAAGCAAAAGGCAGACTTTGTTTTTCTCTGCAACCATGCCACCAGAAATAAGCAGGTTGGCTGATACTATTTTACGTAATCCGGTAAGAGTAGAAGTTACGCCTGTTTCTTCTACTGCAGAAAAAGTAGATCAGTCTATATTTTTTGTTGAAAAAGCAGACAAACCAAATTTATTGGTTCATTTGCTTCAAGATAAGAATATAAGATCAGCCCTTGTATTTACCCGTACAAAATATGGCGCAGACAAAGTGGTAAGGCATCTGAAGCGGCACAATATACAAGCAGATGCTATCCATGGAGAAAAATCTCAAAATGCCCGTCAACGTGCATTGTCCGACTTCAAGACCGGACAGTTGAGAGTTTTAGTTGCTACCGATATTGCGTCCCGTGGTATAGATGTAGATGACCTATCTCACGTTATCAACTTTGAGTTACCCAATCAGCCAGAAACATATGTTCACCGAATAGGCAGAACAGGTCGTGCAGGTGCTAGCGGCATAGCCTTATCATTCTGCGATTTAGAAGAACGTCCATTTTTAAGAGACATCCATAAACTGATTGATAAAAACATCGCATTTGTTGAAGACCATCCTTTTCATAGCAGTATGGGTAGCATGACTTTACATACCGGACCTGCCAACAAACCAATGGTACAACCAAACAGGAGCGGATCCAGAAGAGCAAGAACTTTTAGACAATAAAGAGAAAATCATCTCTGATAAGCCCAAAGGCGATACTTATTTACAACAGGTATCGCTTTTTTATTGCTACTTCTTCTTAATGATATAAATAACGGAACTACACTTTCGATGGTTAAAAAGTGCTTTGAGATTTGATAACAGACCGGTAATTACAGCAGGTAATAATCGCTGTTGGCCATTTTTGTACTTTTCGCTCAGCAGGCTTACATAAAAGCTATCAAACCACATGGGTTTTGTTTCTTCCATTATAAAACCCTGGTTGCTTAATAATACTTCCATGCTTTGGGGCGAGAAATGGTAAAAATGTCTTGGAACATCATAAGCTGCCCAATTGGCTCCATATACATGGGCATCATAGCTTGTATAGTTTGGAACTGCTATGACCAATCGCCCGTTTGCCTTTAATATTTTTTGAAAAGTCTGAAGATAATGATGAAGTTCATGTACATGCTCCAATACATGCCAAAGCGTGATAGCATCAAAGGTTTCGTTCTCTAAAACTTTAAGATGATCCAATTCCCGTAATTGCAAACTGTATAGTTCTGTCGCTTTTTCACGTGCTTTAGAATCCGGTTCCAAACCAGTAATCTGCCATCCCGCCTGATTCATAGTAGCAGAAAAAGCACCGGTTCCAGCACCTATATCCAAAAGTTTGCCTTTGGCTAATCCGGTAACTTTATTAATTAATTTTTTCTTTGTCGTCAGCGTATGATTTCTCACTATGTGGTAAAGCCGATTGATCAAACCTTCTTTCGTATCCGAATGAGACACATAATCAGCAGAAGCATAATAAACGCCAATTTCATGCTCTGCAGGAATATTCTGTGTAAAACGAAAAGTACATGATTGGCATTGCCAAATTTCAAAAAACTCCCCCGATACTGTATAATCTTTACATTCAATTACCTTGTTAATGGCAGTGCTGCCACAACAAGCACAGGTAGTATGGTGAATAATAGTTGCCATGTTATCCGCAAAGAAAGTGAAAAGGCGGTTAAAAAGTGAGGATGAAATTTCATCGCTACACTTTTTCATTTTATCTTAACCGCTTAAATGAAGTTTTCAATCAATAGAACGGCAAACAGGATAAAGCAGGCAGCCTTTTTTATTCCATTCACCATATACTTCGTGGTTTTTAGCATCGCTTTAATTGCAGTTTATAAATTTTTAGAAAACAATCAACAAGAAACAGGTTCTTCCTTTAGCGATATTTTTAATTTATTGTTCACCGTTGCTACATGGTTTACTTCTGTAATGGTTCTTATTTCCTTGCTTTCTGTAATAGTTTCTTACGCTCATTTTTTATACTTCAAGAGAAAAAAGGGCATCCTATTCAACATTTCTACAGATATTAAAGAAAGTGAACTACACCTGAAACAAACTGTTCGGCTAATTATAAATCCTGTATTGAAACCGTTGTTAGGATTTATTAAGCTCAGGCTTCTATATGACAAACAACATTTTTCGCATAAATTTTCCTTGCTTGAAAAAAATAATAAAAAATTATTAGTTACCGGTATAGAAGGTATCTATTATTGGACTTTACCAGAAATAAAAGAATACCACGTAGAGCATGCAGTTGTTTATTTTGAAGATATTTTTCAGTTTTTCTCTATTGCTGTAAAGTTGCCGGCAAAAAATCAATTCTTTACCCAGCCAACCCTGAAAGAACTAAACTCAATGAGTGCCTTACCTCGCAAAACCGAGGAAACCAATACCCGAATTCAGTATATGAAAAAGGTAGAAGGCGAATACCTTAACTATAAAAATTTTGAAAACAATGATGATGTAAGGCGAATAGTCTGGAAGATTTATGCAAAAAACAAAGAACTCGTGGTAAGGATACCGGAGATAATGGATCCATATGCTTCCCATGTTTATTTGTATGCTTCTTTCTTTTCGGGCTTTGATGTTGCCGATAATAGTGCTGTGCAGGTACCTTTTTTGAATTATTACAAAACCATGATTTGGTCTTTGTATCAAAACTTTGTAAAGCAAGGATTGGAAGTAAAATACATCCCTGACCAGGAAGTGGCTAATAACAATAGAAATGATTTACAACAGTGGGTAAAATATGGCATCAGTACAAGCAAATGGCACAAAGAAAAATCATTGAAATCTTATGTAAAAACCAATAACGCTTCTGTGGTTATCATTTCTAGCTTAAGCAATGTAAATGAAGTGCAAGAATTGTTTGACCAGTTTGGAAGTACCATAACTATTATTTTTATTAAACTCTCAGATGCGTTTAGAAGGCAAAATTTAATTGACTGGGTTCAATGGTTGTTTGTTGAAAATTTGAAAGAAGATATTGCAGTTCATAAAAGAAATTGGTCAGTATCAACCATGAGAATGAAGATAAGGGAAAACGAGAAAAAACTGGAAACGGTGGTAGGACAAGCAAGCAGAACATTGGGTTAATAAAATTTGATAACGGATACATTTTGAATCAATTGGAAGATTGAATTATTAATGAAATTTCAGTAATAAATGAAAATAGGCAGAATACATAGCTGGAAAAAGGTGACGGCACAACTGTTGTTGCTGGCTATACCTACCATTGGTTTAGCGCTTTATCTGCTATTTAATGCCAACAGGTTTTATTCGTTGCTTCAGAATAACTGGCAAGAACAAGGAATTTATTTTTCAACAGGCATAGTAGTAGCGCTGGTCTTTTATGGTTGGCGATTTCGGTTTGCTACTACTGCAGCGCTTTTATTTGGTTTTTATTTTCTGATGTACAAATCACTGGGCAACATCAGCGTTGGCGAATTTGATGCATTTTTTGTTTCAGTTAAATTCCTGGTGTTCGCTATCCTTTTTTCTATTGGATGGTTGGCAGGTTATGGCTTTTCAAGATCAAAATATTTTACAATCGGATGGTCCGTATTGTTATTAGGCTTGACGGTCTTGATAGTTAGCAAAACGTCAGAAATAACTGCAAGTGCGTTGATTGCCGCTTTTGTACCGGTATTGGTGTATTCATTTTATACCATTTATTCCGCTGAGCTCATCCGGAATATGAATGAAGACGAGCCCAACTTTGCCTGGTTTATTTTTAAAAGACTGGCAGGTTTTGCTGCATTAATTGCTGTTATACTACTTAGCATGTTGCTGATTTTTGAGAAAGATTTTAAAGCAATTGAAAAAGATTGGGGCGGTGCTCAAGGAGGAAAAAAGGGCAACAGGGAAAGCATGATGAAGGAGAACAAGGATGGATCGATGAGCAATAAGGATCAGATGAAAATGACAAGTTCTTTGAGTAAAGACAAACGATTGGTTTTTGTTGCAAAACTTGACAGCTATTTTCCTGATGGCCGAACTCCTAACCCACTCTACTTTACTTCGCTTTATTATACCAAATTCGACACGCTTACCCAAACTTTTGAGACAGATAGCAAAATTCCGTTCAACGATCTTTTTACTCCAGACCCATCCAAAATACCGCTGTATTTTACAAAGTCTGATAGTACGATCATTAAAAATGCGATGGCACCGCTCAATAGAAAAGTTATTTCAGCAGATATTTATAAAGTGCTCTTATCACCACACGATTTTGTAGCCCCGGCAACTGCATTTTTCTGTCAGCCAATTCCTGTTGAAAACGGATACAAGGACCAGTTTAAAAGCGCTTACCGTGCTAAGATGTGGGTCAGCGATCTTAACAGCGCCTATTTTATTTACAATCCGGTTGGCAATAAAATGCTGGAGCTTTTTCAGGAGAAAAGATTTGAAGAACTAAGGAAAGCAAAAACCTATATCGGGGTTGATAATAAATTCCTGGATTATTACACGTTTATGCCAAAGAACGAAGACTATAAGCGAATAACTGAATTGGCTCAACGAATAACGAAAGATGCCAAAACCCCGGTTGACAAAATGATTGCCATTAGAGATTATTTTACAGGTAAAGATGAATTTGGTCAACCCCTATTTAAATACAGTGACAATCCCGGAATACCCGGTTTACCGAGTGCCAGTAAACTGAATTACTTTTTATTTGAAAATAAAAAAGGATACTGCGCTTATTTTGCCGGAGCCACGTTGTTTATGTTGCGCTCATTAGGCATACCCAGCAGAATAGCAGCAGGATTTCTAACCGTTGACAGAAGCAGTAAAAACCCCGGATGGTATTGGTTTTATGCGGATCAGGCACATGCCTGGGTTCAATTGTATTTTCCGGGTTATGGATGGATCGATTTTGATACTACGGTACCGGATCAGAATACACAACAATCGCCACAGCCAGACGGCACACCGCCAATGAATATGCAACAAGCATTGCTAGTGGCTGATGGACAAGCTGTAACTGTAGATACTATTGCGAAGCGGATAACCATGAAAGTGAAAAAGATGTTGTACCACGATGACAACATTGAGGTACTTCAGCCACAAGATTTGTTGCTGGATGTATCCATCGCCTCTGTAACAAAAGATACCGGTGCCGGTAAATTGAGTGATATAGTCGCCGGAACTAATATAGTAGCGGTTTCTTATGCTGAAGCATTGAAAAATATCCTTAGCAGCGAAACAGACAATCTGAGTTCTCTTATAAAAAAGTTGCCAAAACCCGTGCCGATAGATGAACTTAAAATAATGGAAACCGATGCGCAGAAAAAAGAAAATGAAAGGAAAAAAGAACAAATAGATACACCTGTAAATTGGATAAAAGTTCTATGGATGAGCTTGATAGTGATTGGCGCATTTGTCGTTTTTCTGTTTGCTTTGCCTTGGCTCATTTGGTTATATCTTAATGGAAAAGCAAAACAAAATACTACTAGTAAAAAGAAAGCATTTAATAGTTATGTTGCAGCTACGTATTACCTGAACCAACTAGGTGAACAAAGAATTAATAAAAGCCCACAGGAATATGCGCTTTTCATCGATAAAATATTTAGTACAAACTTTCATTCTTTTACCAATATTTATCAAAAAATAAAATATAGCACTACACCATTGTCAACCAATGAAGAAATGGTGGTAAACTCGTTTTATATACCATTTATCAAAGGCATCAAAAAGGATTATCGTTTCAAGAAGCGATTTAGCAGTTTCTTGAATATTTATGCAACGATGCATTTCTTTGCAAAGGCAAAAGTGTTGGAATTAAATGTCAATAACTGATTTCGTCAAGTGAACAGGATTTGGTGTTTTATTCATATTTATATTTAACAAAAAAGAGGTAAGCACAAATCTTCCTCTACAAAAAAGTGAACAATATGGAACTACAGGAAATTTTTCAACAGGCAGTGATAAATAGTAAGCAATTGCCCGAAAAGCCCGATAATGAAACTTTACTGTTGATTTACAGTTTGTATAAACAAGCTACCAAAGGAGATAACACTGAAAGTGGCCCTGCGAACCCATTTGATTTTGTAGCCAAGTTTAAACAAGAAGCTTGGGAAAAGTTAAGAGGTACTACGAAAGAAAATGCAATGCAACAATATATTGATTAAATAAAAAAGTTAAGCGGCCAATAAAAAAATAGTAACAAATAAGGATACTCGACAAGTAAAAATCAATTATTTGTTTAGTAGTTTGCTTCTATTAAGAAATTATTTTATCAATAATGATACTCACTTCTCGTAATGACACAGGAGCTTAAATTTTAATTTTAAATCATCTTTTTGAACTAGTCACTTTTGACTTACCAACAAAATATCTATCAAACAATCACCCGGTTTTAATGTTATTCAGTTGTTAGAATTTTTAGTTCAATTTGGTGTTCAAAATACAAATACGTTTCAGCTTTATTGTAACTTTGCAAAATTGTTTTTGAAACTTATAATTGGACTTCAAAAACCAATGAGATAACCAATAAAATTTATTAATCAGAAAAAATGGAAAACAACACATCAACGGGTACACCTTCCTACAGCGTGAATGGCGAAAGTAAGTGCCCATTCAGTAGCGGACAAATGAGAATGAGTGCAGGTGGTGGTCCACGTAACAATGATTGGTGGCCAAACATGTTGAAATTGAACATTCTTCGTCAAAACTCCACCTTATCCAATCCGATGGGTGAGACTTTTAATTATGCAGATGCATTCAAAAGTCTTGATCTTGCTGCCTTAAAAAGTGACATCGTTGAACTAATGACTACCTCACAAGATTGGTGGCCTGCTGATTATGGACATTACGGACCATTCTTTATACGCATGGCTTGGCATAGTGCAGGAACTTATCGAATTGCAGACGGACGTGGTGGCGGAGGTTCTGGAGTGCAACGCTTTGCTCCCTTAAACAGTTGGCCCGATAACGCAAACCTTGATAAAGCCCGTTTGTTACTTTGGCCAATCAAACAGAAATACGGCAGAAAAATTTCCTGGGCAGATTTGATGATTCTTGCAGGCAACTGTGCACTTGAATCAATGGGTTTTAAAACCTTTGGTTTTGGTGGTGGACGTGCAGATGTTTGGGAACCTGAAGAAGCTGTTTATTGGGGACCTGAAACCCAATGGCTGGATGACAAACGTTACACCGGCGATCGAGAATTGGAAAATCCATTGGCGGCGGTGCAAATGGGATTGATTTATGTGAATCCAGAAGGACCAAATGGCAATCCTGATCCGATTGCATCCGCCCGTGACATTCGGGAAACATTTGGCCGCATGGCTATGAATGACGAAGAAACTGTAGCATTGATTGCAGGTGGTCACTCCTTTGGTAAAACACATGGTGCTGCAGATCCTGGCAAATATGTTGATGTAGTACCTGCAGGTGCGGGCATCGAAGAACAAAGTCAGGGCTGGAGAAATTCATTTGGCACCGGTACTGGTGCAGATACCATTACTAGTGGATTGGAAGGTGCATGGACCACAACCCCAACCCAATGGAGTAATAACTATTTCGAAAATTTATTTGGATATGAGTGGGAGTTGACAAAAAGCCCCGCAGGTGCACATCAATGGCAACCAAAAGATAATGCAGGTACCGGATTGGTACCCGATGCACACGACGCTACCAAACGCCATGCACCCTTTATGTTGACTACAGATATTGCTATGAGAGCAGATCCTGCTTATGAAAAAATCTCCAGACGCTTTTTCGAAAATCCAGATCAGTTTGCTGACGCATTTGCAAGAGCATGGTTCAAACTAACGCATCGCGATATGGGGCCCATTGTCCGTTATCTGGGATCAGAAGTACCATCTGAAGAGTTGATATGGCAAGATCCTGTACCGGCCGTTTCACATGAATTGATTAATGAACAAGATATTGCTGCTTTGAAACAAACCATCTTAGCTTCTGGTCTATCGGTATCACAATTGGTGTCAACTGCATGGGCATCTGCTTCCACTTTCCGTGGGTCAGACAAGCGTGGTGGTGCAAATGGTGCACGTATTCGACTTGCTCCACAAAAGTATTGGGAAGTAAACAATCCAGCCCAATTAAGCAAAGTACTTGATACGCTTGAAGGCATACAGTCTACATTCAACAAAGCTCAAACAGGCAACAAGCAGGTTTCACTTGCCGACTTAATTGTTTTGGGTGGATGTGCTGGGATAGAACAAGCAGTAAAAAATGCCGGACAAAATATAACCGTTCCGTTTACTCCCGGCAGAACAGATGCTTCACAGGCGCAAACAGACATAGAGTCATTTGCAGTACTGGAACCGGCGGCTGATGGTTTCCGCAATTACCTAAAAGCAAAGCACACGGCATCAGAAGAAGAAATGTTGGTAGACAAAGCACAATTGATGACCTTGACTGCACCGGAAATGACTGTTTTGGTTGGTGGTATGCGTGTTTTAAACGCAAACTTTGACCAATCTACACATGGTATTTTCACAAATAAAAAAGATACGCTTTCCAATGATTTCTTTGTTAACCTGCTTGATTTTGGAACTACCTGGAAAGCAAGTGCAGATTCAAAACACATATTTGAAGGCCACGATCGCAAAACAGGTGAACTAAAATGGACAGGTACCCGTGTAGATTTAATTTTTGGCTCCAACTCTGAACTCAGAGCGTTAGCTGAAGTATATGGCTGCGTAGATGCTCAGGCTCAGTTTGTAACAGATTTTGTTGCCGCCTGGACCAAAGTAATGAACCTTGGTCGATTTGACTTGGCATAATTACCGATATTGAATATTGAAAAAGGTGGTCTGGAAACAGGCCACCTTTTTTTTGTTGAAAATAGCATAGTCCAAATTCCACATGTGGTTTTATTGTGAAGGCATTAAAATGGAGGAATTTGAAACTTCAAATAAAATGTACAATAGGGGTACATAACATTTGCTTTTTACAACTCAGTGATCCCTTTCAGAAAAATCTACAAGGATAAAGATGTCTTGTGCGGGAGGCATATGACTTCAAACTCGGTCTGGCAGATGAAAATTATGGTAGTTAATAGTGCTCACCAAGGAAAATGATAAATCAAGTCACCGCCCAGCTTTAAATCAACCGTTTCGAAGTAAATAACAGGGTCAATAAATAACAAGTGCCCATCGTTATCAAGCAATACATTCTCATCATGCAGATCCTCCAATTTTACACTATTTCGCTTGTTATAATAGTCTTCGTTTTTCAATCGTTCAAAGCCGTGACTTTTTAAATAAGGCTCTATCACTTCCCTGGAAGCCCCTTTCTCCACCGTAAAAAAAGGCTGTTCAGTAATTACACCAAAAACTCCACTTTCCTCAGTAAAGCCTAGCGTTATATACCTGGTTGCAGGAAATAAAAAAGCATGAAACAAAAGTCGGTTAAAATATTCAAGCCAATTGCCGTGAAAGCGTCCGAGATTTATTTTCACCACCTTTTTACCGTCATTTTTAAGATAAACTTTTTGCTCAGCGCCTGATGCTATAAAAGAATTTGCATACTGTTTTTGAAAGTCATCTTCAGCTACCCAAAGGTGCTTTTGAATAGCCCACGATTTTAAAGATAATTCTTCAATTGACCTTACTTGTTCGTTGTATGCAGCCCTTTCTTTACGATTGAGTGGCTCTGGTCTTTTAGCCGCCTCACTTGTAGCCTGGCTTGCTCCACAGATACGGGCTGCATCTTTTGTTGTTTGGTCAACAAATTCATCACTCCGGTCTCGTTCTTCACCCATGAATTGCCGAAGTATTGCCGGGTAATGTTTTTCCATCTTTGATTTGGCCTATTCATTGGTTATCAAATTATTTTCAAAGATAAGCATTAGCCCTTAATTAAGAAATTCCATAATGGTTTAACTCAAAAGCCCGAAAAGACCCATCGTTGGGTATTTTGTATTTATCCAAAGGATATTTTTCAGGATTAGTTACCAACCCTATTGTTACATCCAACAAATCATCAATTACTTTTTTAGCAATAAGAGGCGAATCCTGTTTGATGTATTGATATAATGCTTGGAGTTGTCTTTTAGCCACATTACTCTAAATAATTACCATTGCTGCGCTTCCTTTTTTAATGCTTCGGCTGTTATGAACTCGCCCCTGTTAATAGGGGCTTCAGCAGCATCAAGGTCATGATTATATTCCTCAATGGTTTGTCTGCTTTCAGACGTTCTGAAACCAATGTTCATAAAGCGTAGTGAATTTAACAGCCACTCTTTCTTATCTCCCTCTCCAGTAGCATCAATATCTATGATTACATACATAATTAAGATTTTACCGAATTTAGAAAATTTTTCCAATTTTATCTGCTATTAATTATTAAAAAGGCATTGGTATTTCATTTTCTTTTTAGTGTTATTTGTATTTAAAATGTAGGTTGAAATATCACGTTCCATGTCTAGTTTTTTTCCACGCAAGTATAACAAGAGTGTACTTTCATGAAACCAAAAACTTCGGGGTCCTTAAAAGGAGAACCCGAAGTGACAAAGAAAAAAAAGAATGGCTAGACAATCAAGAACTAATGTCCTTATTGAAAATATCAAAGCGTACCGCACAACACTATAGGGATACTGGAATGATTTCCTTTTCTCAAGTTGGAAATAAAATCTATTATAAAGTTGCAGAC
>JANPHE010000225.1:0-2854 GCA_031424295.1 Segetibacter sp.
TCTGTTTTTTTAGTACACTCAGTATTGTTGCTAATGCTCAGTATTTTCAAAGGTATTTTAATTTTGATCTTACTACCCCTAAACTGAGGGATGAGGTGATTAATAACGGATTAAAATCAATTGCTAATTATGATAGTATCCCTGATAGCACTTTTTTCTGTAGCGTTGGTACTTCATATTTTAATAGAACACTCGGAACGTCTCAACTTGGTAACCGATTGCGTTTTGTTAAAACGGGCAAAGACGGCAATAGTGTACCTATCAATAATGGCTATGAATTTTTTGATATCAACATAAGTAACACAACTACTTATCATGCATCTGGTAATTCAATTGCTGAAATTAAGAATACAAAAGGAACCGGAGGGTTTATTGTAGTAGGAGCAGTTTCAGATAATCCTGTTACCAATGCAAAACTTAAAGGAGGAAGCGATGCAATGTTTGCCCGAATCGGTAGTAATGGATCGATTTATAAGGCTATTACTATTGACTTTGGTAATTCTGCCGATACTGCATGGTGCGTTAAACGATCTGGGTTTTTACCTGGAACATTTATTGTTTGCGGACATTCAATAGATTCAATTACTAAGAATGTGAGCTGTTTTGTAGCAAGGTTTCTTCCAAATACTGGTTTTATTTGGGGTGGCACATACAATTTTGATGCAACTTCCGCAAATGGGGTATCTGCTTTATCTTTCGCAAGGTCCCTTTGCGAGGACTCGAAAACCGGTAATATTTATGTTGCCGGTACTCATCAGGATCGTTTTACAACATCCAATGATATCAATGGGTTAGTTTTTTCGCTTAATTCCGATGGCAATTTATTGTGGTCAAATATTTACAAATTAGCTCCTAATGATCAATTTAAGTCAATCAAATTTACCAATGATAGAGAACTGGTTGTCTGTGGGCATTCTAATTTGTCACCTGTCGGTGTAAACAGCATGATAAATATGCTTTTGCTGAAAGTGAAGTCATCAAATGGTACAATTATTTGGCAACGCTTACTGAGGGCTTCAGGCGCAAATCAAAGTATTCAATTCGACAGCAAAGCATATGATGTGGTGGAAAGAAAATCAAGTGGAATAACCCAATATTATGTAGTAGGTCCTGTCTATACAAACACAGGGGTTTCTCAATTAATGTATAGAGTAAATGGTTCAGGAGTTGGGGTAAACAATTATAAGTATAATACTATGAAAATTGATAGCCTTTTTGGAGTTGATTTGGATACAGCTTCAAAAACGCCTGGTGTGGTGATATTTTCTTCTGTAATTGATCCAACCGGTAGTAATAGTTATGGGCATCTATTGAAGACCACTTTTATCGGATCAACTTGTATCAACTCATGCAATGTTGATACACCAATTAATATCTCCATTCAAATGATTGTTCAACCTATTCCTCCTTTTAGAAACCAATCGATGAGTACTTTTGGAATAGCAACAAAAAAAATAGCCTATCAAACTAAACTTCAATGTTCACAAATATCCCCAATTTGCCCGAAAATTGGAGGGAGATCTGAAATTCCAACTAGTCTTTTTTTTAATAACAAGGAAAAAATGTCAATATATCCAAATCCTGTTGTAGATAAGCTGACGATTAATGCGAATGAAAGCATGAATCGTTCTTCCATAAGGTTATTAAATTTGTTTGGGCAAATTGTTTGGCAAGGTACATTGAATGGCAATACACAAATTGATATGAAATCGTTGCCTAAAGGAATGTATACTTTGCAAATCAACGGTGCTGCTGGAAATACATTTAAAAGAATAATTAAGCAATAACAATGCTTTTTCATTTTTTGCCGACCGCCTCAATAAATTTTTGGGGCGGTTTTTTATTTCTTGTATTTTTTATATTATTTCATTTTGAATTAGCGCAGTTAAAAAAGAAGAGACTTGTACGTTAGCATTATTATTACCAAATTTCCCATATTACTACACCAAAATATGTACTTTAGCCTCCTTATTTATTCTGTATGAGAGTTGTCCCATTTTTGATTTGTGCAGTAATCACTACAGGTTTGATAGTGCTGTTTAATACCCAACTCACAATATCTGGAAATAAAACGCCAATATTTGGAGCTTTTTTTTCACCTCAACAAGGGTTTTGGCAGAATGCGGAATCTGAAAACGCATCTTTTGATGCATCCTTAATATTTCCTGATCTTAGCGGAAGGGTAGAAGTGTATTTTGATAAAAGATTAGTGCCTCACATTTATGTGGAACAAGAAAATGATGCCTATTTTGTTCAGGGATATTTGCATGCAAAATTTCGGCTTTGGCAAATGGAATTTCAAACGCATGCTGCAGGAGGTAGATTGAGTGAAATAATGGGGGAAAATGCAGGCACAACAGATTTTTTGAGAATAGATAAATTCTTCAGACGAATTGGAATGGTATATGGAGCGGAACAATCGCTTAAGGAATTAGAAGCAAATGAAACCACAAAAAAAGAGCTCGATTCTTATACCGCAGGTATAAATTCATATATCAGTACACTAAGACCTGAGTATTATCCTTTGGAGTATAAATTGCTTAATTATGCTCCGGAACCTTGGACAAATATGAAGACTTGTTTATTCCTAAAATATATGTCTTTCGATTTGGCAGGAAGTGACAATGATTTCGAAATGACCAATGCACTTTCTCATTTTTCTGCAGCTGATATAGAAAAACTATATCCAATTACGCAGGATAGTTTAAATCCAATTGTTCCCAAAGGGACATTGTTTGACTTGGCAAGTATAAAGGTGATCAAACCTTCAAATGCGGATTCGTTATTGTATGTCTCCAATCCAATTGCAGATTCTTCATTAGTAATTAAACCAAACAAAAACAACGGTAGTAAC
>JANPHE010000226.1:0-5895 GCA_031424295.1 Segetibacter sp.
ATGTTGAAATATTATCTAAGCATTCCTTTACCGCTTCTGCAGATCTTCGGGCTTTAAGCGCATTTAGCTTATTGGTTTGGTCAACCCGGATGCTGTCATTTATTTTTTGGCCACTAATCTTATTTGGTTCGTCAATTGTGAACTTATTTACTCCAACAATGATCTTTTCTCCCTTTTCAATTTGGCGTTGGTATTCGTATGCACTTCTCGCTATTTCCTCTTGCATATAGCCTTGTTCAATGGCGCTTACACTTCCACCCAGTGCATCTATTTTAGCAATCATTTCCCAGGCTTTGGCTTCTACTTCAGCAGTTAGGTTTTCTATAAAATAAGAACCAGCCAATGGATCAACCGTATCAGTAACGCCGCTTTCAAAGCCAACGATTTGTTGGGTGCGCAATGCAATTCTTGCTGCTTCTTCAGTTGGTAAGCTTAATGCTTCGTCATAGCCATTTGTATGAAGACTTTGCGTTCCTCCCAACACTGCAGCCAATGTTTGTAGTGTTACCCGGCTGATGTTGTTGAGTGGTTGTTGTGCTGTAAGAGTACTTCCTCCAGTTTGGGTATGAAATCTTAGCATCATCGCTTTTGGATCGGTAGCACCGAGGTCTTTCATAATCTGTGCCCACATTCTTCTTGCTGCCCTAAATTTGGCTACTTCTTCAAATAAATTATTGTGTGCATTGAAGAAAAAGGAAAGCCGTTTGCCAAAAACATTGATGTCCAGTCCCTTTTTTAAAGCAGCTTCTACATATGCTTTTCCATTACTTAAGGTGAAGGCTATTTCCTGTACTGCTGTACTTCCGGCTTCTCTAATATGGTAGCCGGAAATGGATATTGTATTCCATTTTGGAACTTCTTTGCTGCACCATTCAAAAATATCAGTAATGATGCGCATGCTTGGCTTAGGTGGATAGATGTAGGTGCCACGAGCTGCATATTCTTTTAAGATATCGTTTTGAATGGTCCCTGAAATTTTCGAAAGATCAACACCTTGCTTTTTTGCCAATGCAATATAAAAACTTAACAAAATAAAACCTGTAGCATTAATGGTCATGGAAGTACTAACATCCGCAAGATTTATTCCTTTAAACAAAAGTTCCATGTCTTCAATGCTATCTATGGCAACACCCACTTTTCCTACCTCTCCTTCAGATAGAGAATGGTCGCTATCGTATCCAATTTGTGTTGGCAAATCGAATGCAACACTTAGTCCGCTCACCCCTTGAGACAAAAGATAATGGTATCTTTTATTGCTTTCTTCGGCCGTAGAAAATCCGGCATATTGCCGCATGGTCCACAGTTTGCCACGGTACATATCAGCTTGTACTCCACGCGTATAGGGAAAAGAACCGGGTTCTTCTTTAAGTACCGGTGGAAGTGGAGAAGTGTAAGTGCCCTCGTAATTATAGATTGGCTTTATTTCAATACCTGAATCTGTAAACTTTTTTTCCATGGCAAGCGTATTTCGTATTGATGGTTAATTGAAAATTTAATTGAACTGCCCTTTTTATTAGGAGATTGCCGGCGTTATAATAACTTCTTGGCCTCAAAACTTAAAACATCGCTGACTACTTCATGCAATTGCCCTTTCTTGTCACTCATTAAATATTCCAGCAACAATTTGTTTAAATCCATGCCAGTTGCATGAGGTGGAAGTGCACTTGCCAATTGATTTACGATGAGCAGGTTTTGCTCTTTCAGGTTTTTTACAGCGTTCCAGGCATCGGGGGTAACATAAATCTGTTGAGAAATATTGTAATCAAATTCCTCTTTTAAACCCCTATTAAGCAATAGCTGCATTTCCCTTGCACTTACGTTGCCTTGGTTTACACGACTTATCAGGTTAGGCAAAGCAATTCTGTCCACAAGCAATGTTAAACGTTCGTATGCCTGTAATCTAAGCGGTCGGGTAGAAGAATCGTAACCGAGACCTTCTTTTTCTTCATTTTTTTTCGATTGAGGAATAACATAAACGACTATTCCTATAACCAAAAGCCCAATCACCACTAACAATGAAAGCGTAAGATTATCCATTCAATATTTTTTGCAAAAATAGCGGAAACACTATTGTTTGTCCTCATCCATTAGCCGAATGTTTTCCTGTAATCGTAAATTTAGATAACCAGACTAATTTTACAACTTAGTAAATTTGCAAAAATAAATAGGATGGAAACTACAATAGAAACGCCGGTTACTTTCACAGATGGTGCAATTAGAGAGTTGAAAAGTCTTATGAATGAGGAAGCTTTTGATAAGTCACAATATTTGAGAGTAGGTGTAAAAGGTGGAGGATGCAGTGGAATGACCTATGTTTTGGGTTTTGATGCCAAAGAAGATACAGATGATGCCTTTGAAGTAGAAGGTATTCCTTGCGTAATGACCAAAGCACACGGCATTTACTTAATGGGAATGGAAATCGATTTTCAAGGCGGCCTAAACACCCGGGGGTTTACTTTTAGCAATCCAAATGCCAGTAAAACCTGTGGTTGCGGTACCAGTTTTGCAGTCTGATTAGATCAATTTGGTAAATACTGATTTTTTGGATTTACTTAAGAAATGGTGAAATTTAGTATTCGATATCTATCTTCTTTTCTCTTGCAGTATGTACCCAGTCCTTCATTTTTTTGTTGACATAATTATCTGAAATCTTAATACTGGACAATAGCCGGATCATGTAATTATAAATAAGCGGAGATAGTTTTCTTATGAAGTTGTACTTCAGAATGTCGCTTTCCAGCCGTTTTATTACTTCCCTGTTATAATTTATAAACATTTCCTTCCCAAAACTTCCTTTGTCTATAGCTCGTTTAATAAAATGTGCTGCAATGTAGCCTGACATCATACCCGGCCCGACTCCTTCGCCCGTTGTAGGACAAACCAGACCTGCGGCATCGCCAACCAATAAATAGCCATCCCCGGATGCTTCCCGTCTTTCAGATGCTAGAGGGAGTCCCCAACCAACAGGCGTCTCCAAAGGAATGGCGTTTTTAAAACGATGAGCAATAGCAGGGTCTTCGGTAATTAGTTGATTAAATAGTTTTTTAAGATCTATGGACTTTTTAGACAAAACATTGCTTGCCAAACCACATCCTACATTAGCTTCTCCATTTGGTAATGGAAAAATCCATAAATAAGCTAGTGGCAGCGATTTTGGCAAATAAATCTCCATCATATTATCACTATTGATATCACTTATGCCTTTCCAGTATTGCCGCAACGCTCCTGCATAATGATGTCGGTCAATTTTTCTTTTTCCAAGGCTTCGAAGTACAGATGAATGGTCGCCATCCGCTCCAATAATGAACTTAGATTGAATAGTGAGTTGTTGGCCATTGCTTGTTGTGCTAATGTTCCAAATGCCATTTTCTCTCTCAATTTTGTTAACCTTAGTTCCTTGTCTGAAATCTGCAAATTTGGGATCTATTTTTTCTACCAGAAAGTTATCGAAGTATCCTCTTTTTGCAATAAAGAAAAATGGGTAGGGTAGGCTTCTGTCTTTGATTAATACATCATTTGTTTTTCCATTACCACTAATTATTTTGGCCCCCCACGATTTTACAAATTGGTCATTTGGTAAGACTTCTCTTTCAACTAAAGTAGGATCTAGTTGGTTTAGAACCCGCATCACCTTCAGGTCCAATGCATCTCCACACACTTTATCTCTCGGAAAAGTGCCTGCATCTATTATCATATGCTTTACTGCTAATTTCGACAGAAAAAGCGAAGTTGTAGCACCCGAAGGACCCGCACCAATTATACAAATATCCTGTTTTACAATGTCGTCTGTCATATTATTCCTAAGGTGTAAATATAGAATAACCAATTAAAAAGACAGGACAATTCAAATGCGTTGATTAAAAAAATGATGCCTACTATTCATCATAATACTTTAATAAAAGCCTCTTTTCTATCAATTAAAGCGAAGAGCAAATGCCATTTTAAAATAATTCCATTATCTAAACAGGCTTCTTTAATTCCCAAACCAAAGCACTTGCACCTAATATGGCAGCATCGGCTTCTTTCAGTTCGCTAAAAATCAACTTTACTTTGTTTTTAAATATAGGAAGTAAGTTGGCTTCCATATGCTCCAAAGTAGGATTGGTAATGAGGTCCCCGGCTTTGCATAATCCACCAAATAAAATAATAGCCTCAGGTGAAGAGAACATAATAAAGTTTGCCAATGCTTTTCCAAGTACTTCACCGGTAAATCTAAACACTTCATTCGCTATTTTATCACCTTGGATAGCACATTCATAAACAATTCTACTGTCTATTTCTTCAGCAGGAAAATCACGCAATAAACTTACTTCTTTATCATATTGGGCCATCATTTCTAAGGCTGTTAACCTAACCCCGGTAGCAGAAGCATAGGTTTCTAAAGAGCCTTTCATACCAGTACCCCAATGCAATCTGCCGTCAGGAATAATAATAGTGTGGCCAAGTTCTCCTGCAAATCCATCATGACCATATATGAGTTGGCCATTGGCTACAATGCCACTTCCCACGCCGGTGCCCAATGTGATCATGATAAAATCTTTCATTCCTCTTGCTGCCCCATACATCATTTCACCAACAGCCGCTGCATTTGCATCGTTTGTAAGCGCAGCGGGTAATCCAAATTTTTGGGTAATAAGGTCCGTAAAATGAATAATTCCCTTCCACTTAAGGTTGGGTGCATATTCTATCGTGCCTTTATAATAATTGCCGTTTGGGGCACCAATACCGATACCCCTTATAAATTCAATTCCGTTTACAGATTCTAATGCAGGATTAATGGCTTCATAAAGCGCATCAATATATTCATTCACATCATCGTACTTATTGGTAGATAATGCACCCCTGTATTTTATTTCACCCCGAGAGTCGACAATGCCAAATGTGGTATTTGTGCCACCAATATCTATACCTATTGCTACTTGTTGAGTTGTTGTTAAAGCCATATGACGGGTTAAATTTATTATTATAATTATTGAACTAAAAAAGTTAGAGCCATTACGCTAATTCAGGTGATATGCGAACTTCCTCTTATTGTACTGCATTTGTTTCATAACTGATTCCCTGTTTTTTCAAAATACTCTTTACAAATATTGAATACAAAGCAAGATAAGTAAAGCAAGCAACGCAAACCCAATACGATTGGTGAATACCAAAACCGGATATGTTTGATTTAGATTGAATAAAATCTGCAATTTTTCCTTGAAGCGGAGGAATAATGCCTCCTCCTAAAATCATCATAATCAAGAATGCAGCTCCTTGTGTGGTGTATTTACCAAGACCTGCAATAGCCAAACTAAATACTGCAGGCCAAATGATAGAACAAAACAAACCTCCGCTCATAAATGCATATATGGCTACAATGCCTGTTGACATGATGCCTATCAACATTGCCGTTAATCCTAGAGTTGCAAAAATCAAAAGTGTTCTTACAGGATTTTCTTTGCAGATATAGAAAGCAACAATTTGTACCAAAACACAAACTATAAAAAAGTATAGTGGTTTAGGATCGTATTGGGACAGGGTAATAACCGCAATGACTATTCCAAATGCTATCAAAGGTACAATAGCTGTTAGTAACTTTTTAGTTGATGATTTGAAATTGAAAACGGATATGGAACCTGTTAACCGCCCAATCATTAGTCCACCCCAATACATAGAAATAAATGGGGCAACTTCTGACGATTGATAGCCACCGAAGTCAATTTGTTTAAGCAATTCGCCCATATTACTAACAGTAGATACTTCAACCCCGACATATACAAAGATGCCAAGCATACCCAATACTAATTGCGGATATTTCATTGCTCCCCATCCTCCTGGATTTTTCTTTGCTCGCATATTGCTAGCCAAAAGACTTAATACTACTACAGCCAATGCACCAAAAAGCCAAATCAA
>JANPHE010000227.1:0-20992 GCA_031424295.1 Segetibacter sp.
GTCAAAATGCCTTCTTTTATGTATCTAGCAGCGAGTGGAATTTGTATGAGTTCATCAAAGAATTTTGTAGAAAAAATCAACTACCCGAAGGCGTTTTTTTGCTGAGCCAGATAAAAAAACTTAAAGAGGTTTGGAAAACAGGCGGAACCAAACATGCTACGAAGTTTATGCGGATAGCCAGAATATTAGAAGCCTATCCTACACAGAATTTTGTATTGTTAGGTGACGATTCGCAGCAAGATCCGGTGATTTATGCAAGTATTGTAAGCCACTTTCCAAAAAGGATAGTGAGCGTTTATTTTAGGCAAGTGTATTTGAAAAATGAAATAGAAGTGAATGCTATGATCAGCCAAATAGAATCAGCCGGTGTACCTGTTTGTCATTTTGTTCATAGTAAGGAGGCTATTGAACATTCGTATGCTATTGGGTTGATTGAGAAGCATGGGGTGAATGGTCTATCTTGACAAGTTACAAGGTGAAGATAGACTTACACTAGCAGTGTCATACCCCATAGATGTACACGGAAAATGCCAAGGCTACCAATGCCGAAACAGGTACGGAAAAACAAAAAACCAACAATAATAGCTGTTTATTTAAGCAGGTGTCTAGGGTGTTAAAATCAGGTGATTTATACCAAGATAATTTTTTCAATAAAATACAATTGAAGCTATTTGATTTTGTTCACAGCTTGTGTTGGACCTACGCAAATTACTTTACAGTTTTTAGTTTTCTGTTGCTTATATATTGCTTGAATTCGGCAAAGGTCATTCCCTTTGTTTCACTTGCTATTTTTTCTTTAACCGCTCTAAAGAATTTAACGGTGTCAAATTCTTTTTCTTTTACTTGTTCGCTATTTTTCATTTCTTATAATGTCTTTTGGTGAACGAATGTCTAATTGTGAATAACCACTTTTTATCTTTATTGAATTGTAACCCCTGATTCTAAAAATGTTTACAATGTGCTTGAAATTCCAGCTTACCAAATAAACCACTTTCTTTACTGTTGCACAAGCAATGTGCCTGCAATCGTCCATGTTTGTTTCTCCTACTACTTTTTAGTTTATATATTCATTTGCAAGCAGATTCATTTCTTCGGTAATTTCAATAAATTCAATATGGTCATTTGGTAAGTTAATAAAATGCTCTTTTACCTTTTCCGGTGCGCTATCTAACTCAAATTCGGTCAAATCGGAATAAACGCAGGTAATTTCACCCGCTTTCACCATTTCAAAAAGTTGTTCAGTTTCAACCTGAAATTCCATGTCATAGATACCACCAAAAACAGATGTGTCAAAATATAACCTTGGTTTCATTCTGTAAGTTTACAAGTTTTTGACGAAGGGGTTGTTTCTTGTTAGGTTTTGAAGGACTTCGGATTGCTTTCGCTCAGTGAGCGTTTGTGAAAAAAACACTGCCCATATTGCTATGCTCCTTCCTCCTCCTTACCCTTCTTTCTGGTACTTTGTTTGATTTGTTTAATAACCACATTCCAAACGGCTATTAGTTTGGTATAAGGCTCGGAGTGATCATTGATGTGTGCATAAGGCATTAGGCGGTCTTTTTTGTTAGTAATTAAATACTAATCATATATTTGAGCCATAATGTAATGAGATGAAAAAAGTGTACACTCAACTTTTATTTTGTTTTTCTTTTTGTCTTTCCATAAGTGCTTTGCCAATGTATGGCCAATCTACTTTTATTGACCCAACATTTGGTAATGGGGGTAAAGTGGTGACTGATCTACCCAATATGTCGGTGTCAATCAGAAAAATGGTCATTCAACCTGATGGTAAAATTGTGGCGGTTGGAAATGTATTTTCCTATCCTTATCAGTGGATAATAGCCAGATATAATATTGACGGTACTTTAGATAATAGTTTTGGATCAGGTGGGATTGTTTCAATCACACCTTTACCATTTTCTAATGGATCCTCTTGTATTGCGTTACAGCCTGATGGAAAAATTATTATAGGAGGTGGTTCGAAAAATTCCACTTATGATATTTGTCTTTTGAGAGTCAATAACAATGGATCTTTGGATAGCACTTTTGGCACAAATGGCTTTGTAAATACGGATATAGGTCCATTAGATATTTGCTTTCAAATTATGTTACTACCTTCTGGAAATATTATTGCATCAGGTAACACTTACAATTCAAATAGTACATTTTATTCTGGGAAAGCTTTTTTAGTCGGATATAATAATAATGGCTCTATGGCGACGAGTTTTGGTAATAATGGCATAGCTACCACTCCCTTTTATTATAATTCATTTACAGCATTCCATATAACAGACTTATTACTACGACCCAATGGACAAATTTTGGCGGGGGGATATTCTACTGACTATTCTGTAAAATATGAATTATTTCGTTTTAATCCTAGTGGTTTTTTAGATACAACATTCGGTAATATGGGCAAAGCTGTTATAAATTTTCCAGGCTTTAGTAACCCTATTTCTTTACTGAGCGATGGTTCTATTTTACTTGCTGGGCAGACTGATCCTCAAACTGCTAATGGCAAAATTTGTTTAATTAAGGTTAAAACTAATGGTTACATTGATAGCACTTTTGGGTATCAGGGAAAAGTAATTACAGATATCGATACTGCGGCAAATGATTTAGCCTCATCATCTTTTATACAGACGGATGGAAAAATTATTGTTGCAGGTACTAATTCACAGCAGTCAGGTGTAAATCCATACAGCGGCGATGTTGTATTGTTAAGATATACATCTACTGGTACTGTTGATAGTAGTTTTGGCATAAATGGCATGATAAGAAATGATTTCAATTTGCAGGATGAAGCTTGGTGTTCTGCAGTACAAAGTGATGGAAAACTAATTATTGGAGGGTATACATCAGCAGATAGTAGTAGATACAATATGTTACTTGCTCGCTACAACTTTAATGTATTACCCTTATCTCTTCTTTCCTTCACTGCTACTCAGCAACAATCTACTAACCTTCTGCAATGGAAAACCACCAATGAAATAAATGTCGATCGTTTTGACATTCAGCGCAGTGCAAATGGAAAGGACTTTACCACCATTGGCAATGTGAGGGCAGGTTTAAACAACTACTATTTTACCGATGAACAACCAATTGCCAACACCAACTATTACAGACTGAAAATGATAGATAAAGACGGCAGATATTCATTTAGCCCTGTAAGAATGGTTTCTGTTAGCAACGATGTTGTGTTTAGCATTTATCCAAACCCTGCTTCAGATAAACTGCATGTACAAATAATCAGCAAGAAGAAATCCTTAGCGCAAATAGAAGTGCTAACATTAGATGGAAAAATAATCAGCACAACCAATTGGGATATTAACGAAGGAACTTCTATAAAAACATTAAGTACTGCAGCTTTACATAGCGGTAGCTACCTTTTGAAAATAACTACAAATAATAAGAAAATTGAGGTTATGAAATTTGAGAAGCTATAGATTTTTGTCCGCGTGTTATCTCTTAAAATGGACTTTGCGCTGTTAACCCAAGCCAGGGTCTTAGGCTAACATAAGCGGCTTGAAAAGAAGATTTCAACAGGGAAAACACTGCCCATATTGCTATGCTCCTTCCTCCTCCTTCCCCTTCTTTCTTGTGCTTTGTTTGATTTGTTTTATAACCACATTCCAAACGGCTATTAGTTTGGTATAAGGCTCAGAATGGTCATTGATGTATGCATTGGCCATTAGGCGGTCTCTTAGTTGGTAGTACAGTTTGTTTACTTCCAGTCGTTTGCTTCTCATCCGTTCTTTAGTCTTGGCCCCTAATTCACCTACTCTATCCAGAAAAAGGTCGTTAAAGTCCTGATTGGCTTTTTGCAATTCATCTACCCAGTCTGACAGGTGTAAGGCGGCGGCTGCATCTTTAAAGGTTTGCTGAGCAGTCAAATTACGCACTATAGCACTGATGACGGCCGACTCTTCCATATAGTTTTTCTCGGCTACATTTTTACCCCAATGCTTCATCACCCGGGTAAGTGCTTTGGCAGCTTGCTGCTTATCGGCATCAAAATGGTGCAGGTAGCTGTTTATTTGCATATTGATTCCTTTCACTGCCGCATCGCGGCGAAAGTCGGCTTGTTCTATTGCTTTGGTAAAATTGCTCCCACGCTTTATTTTAAACAATGGAATTAGTGCCGCCACGCCGACCTCCAGTTCATCCAATTCTTGTTTTACTGTAAGTACTACTGGGCTATCATTTATATGATGTATAATTTCCCTCATTAAAGCCAGGTACAATCCATTGCGAAGGTTGTACAGCTTAATGCCCCTGATGGTTTTGTTTCGCATGGTCTGTTCTATTTTAAGTTTATTGGGTTAAACAATACCTTTTCAATGGTTTAGAAACAGGTATAAAGCCCTATTGTTAGGAGAAAAACCTATACAAAAGTGGCGGACTTTATATTCAAATGTCAATAAACCTATTCGCCATAGGCGAATTTATTGAAAATATTGTGTTCAAGTAATCCGCCTATGGCGAATTATATCTTTTTTATTTCGCTAAGTAATTCGCCTATGGCGAATTGGTTGTCGCATTTTAGTTCTATTGATCCGCCTATGGCGAATTACTTTATAAAAAATGAATACAATAATCCGCCTATTTTTCTTGTGCTTTTCGCTTAAGAATAGTGGGATTGGTGGTTTGTCAATTGGTTATAAATGGGGTATTTAGATGAATATTTAGCCAATAACCGGTGGATTTAGTATCGATTGGTGGGGTAGATGTTGTGTAGTATTGAGGCATTGGAGGGTAGGGGTTATCAATTCTTTTGCTTGGGGTAAAAAGAAGTTATTGATTTAATACTTGAGTCCCTTTTTTTGTTTCTCCTTGTGTTTTTGTAAATAACTATAATATAATTTGGCTTGTAAGTCAGGTTATCGAGTATAATTATTAATATTGTTTTTTTATATTTAATGTCAAAATAGTTTTCCGATGAAATTTATTTGTTTAAGCATCCTTTCTATATTTCTCGTCAATAGTTTAAAGTCTTTTGCGCAGTCTTCCTCTTTGCAATTTGTAGAAAATAAAGGTCAGTGGAACGAGAAAGTGACTTTTAAAGGCGACCTTAACAACGGAGCTTTTTTTCTTACAAAAAAGGGTTTTACTGTTGTTCAGCACAATGCTGATGATCTAAACAAATTGCATGCTTATTATCATGCAGAACAAAACGAAATTCAGCAACCGTCTACTATCCGATTGCGTTCTCATGCCTATGAAATGGCTTTTGTTAATGCAACACCATCTACAACAGTTACTAAGGAAGTTATTGATAGCTACAACAATTATTTTATTGGCAATGACGCTTCAAAATGGGCAGGCAATTGCAAAATTGCCAAAGTGATAGAATGTAAGAATATGTATGCCGGTATAGATGTAAAATATTACTCGCAAAATGCCCATATAAAATATGACATTGTAGTAAAGCCAATGGCAAATGTTGCCAATATAAAAATGCAGTATAAAGGAGCAGATGCTGTTCAAATCGAAAACGAAAATCTTGTCATTAAAACCTCAACGGGTGATATTAAGGAACTTGCTCCTTATGCCTATCAAGTAAAGAATGGAATAGCGCAACAAGTATCTTGTAAGTATAAAGTAACAAATGACATCGTTACTTTTGAGATGGAAAATTACGACCATTCTAAAGAATTGATCATAGACCCGAGTTTGATATTTTCAACTTTTACAGGCAGTACAGCAGATAATTGGGGTAATACCGCTACATATGGATTTGATGGGACAGCATATGCTGCAGGATTGTCATTTGGAAGTGGGTATCCTACAAGTCCTGGTGCCTATTCTACTATCTACAACGGCGGTGTTGATGAAGGCGAAGGTAGTGGACTAGATATAGGCATAATAAAATTTTCGGCTGATGGAACCAATAGAATGTATGCAACTTATTTGGGTGGCTCTAATAATGAGCATCCCCACAGCATTATAGCAGATTCGGCGGGTAATCTGGTTATTGCCGGTAGAACTACTTCTTCTAATTTCCCAACAACCCAATCATCTATTGGGAGTGGTGGTGGTAGTGATATATTTGTTTCAAAACTGAATGCGGCTGGAAATGCTTTAATTGGTAGTATTAAAATTGGTGGGTCAGCAAATGATGGTGTAAACATCCGTCCAAAATATCAAACTCCCTTTGGTGTTGAAACACTTCGAAGAAATTTTGGCGACGATATAAGAAGCGAGGTTTCTTTTGACAATAATGGGAATATTATTTTTGTATCTTCTACACAATCTACCAACTTTCCTGTAACCAGTGGCGCATTTCAAACAAGTTTGTTTGGACGTCAGGACGGAATTATTATAAGAGCATCTGCTGATGTTTCCAATGTTTTCTACTCTACTTATTTAGGAGGAACCGGTGATGACGCAGCTTTTGCGGTTGCTATCAATCCAACCGATAACAATATATATGTGATGGGTAATACAACTAGCAATAATGTGCCAGGCGACAAAACAGGCGTGTTATACAATGCCTATAATGGTGGAGAAACAGACGGTTTTATTTCTATTCTTAGCCCTGTTGGTAACTTATTGAAAACCGGATATTGGGGTACTACTGGTAATGACATGCTATTCGATATTAGTTTTGACAATACCGGTTCTCTTTATGTGGTAGGCACTACTTCAGGTTCCTGGCCCATAGTTAATGCTGCATTCTCGCAATCAGGAGGTAAACAGTTTATTTGTAAAGTGCTACCAAATTTGTCTGGGTTCATTTATTCTACCGTATTTGGAACCAATTCTGCTACTCCCAACCTGTCAATAACTGCATTAATGGTAGATCAATGCCAAAATGTTTTTGTATCCGGTTGGGGGGGGAGGGCAAATCGAGGTTACCCCAATTCGAGTACAAGAGGATTGACGGTAACACCCAATGCATTTCAATCTACTACCGATAGTAGTGACTTTTATTTTTTTTTACTTGGGGCCAATGCATCCAAACAACTTTATGGTAGTTTTTTTGGGGGGACAGGCATAACCGGAGAACATGTTGATGGCGGAACAAGCCGAATTGATCCAAATGGTACTATTTATCAGGCTATATGTGATTGCGGAACAAATTCTGGTTTCCCTATTACTCCAGGTGCGTGGTCTGCAACTAATGGATCTTCTAGTTGTAATCAGGCAGTTGTAAAATTTAAGATAGATACATGCGGAGCAATTGTACCTATTCGTTTGCAATCATTTACTGGTTATCATCTAAATAACAAGCATATTCTAAATTGGAAGGTCAGCAATGAAGAAAAAGGGGATACATACATTGTAGAACGAAAACAATCTGTTACCAAAGAATTCAATAGCGTTTTTCAAACAAAAGCATTGTCTGATAAGAATGCAAATACTTATTCCATAGAATTAAACGGTCTTTTGAATCAAGATGCGTTTTACAGGCTCAAGATAATATCGGTTTCTGGTCGTACTAGTTATTCTCCGGTAATAAGAATTTACAACAAAGACGATAATAATTTAAACGTAAATATTTTTAATGGTTCAATATACATTGATGTACCTCTAAATACATCAAGTATAGCGGTTTATTCTGCTGATGGTAAATTATATTATAAGCAGGATAAGGTAAACGAGAAAATAATGACATTTCCAGTTTCTAATTTGCCAAAAGGACTAATAGTTGTAAAGGCTATAGTAAACGATAATCTGATTATTAAGAGGGTAATATTTTAAAAATGTTACTGAAATCTTTTTAAAAGTGAATTAATAATAAAAATTGTGATAGATGTTGATATTCAACCACGTTGTGGTTGTACTATTCGGATGTGATAATGCAATGCTTACCATGTGTTATTCATGTAAAATCCTTTCAGGATTTATAAGGGAGGTTGCAAAATCCCGAATTGCTTCAATTCATGAGTATGCGATGATGTTCACTCACCTTTGCGGATATAAAAATGTTCTTCGTATAAAATCTTTTCGAAATTATTAATTAACATTGTGTAAGCCCGCAGGGCTTAAATATGAGTAACTACCGGTGCAACCGGTAGACTTCAAACCACGAGAAGCAATCCTAGCGGTATAAACGTGTTGTTCATGTAAAATCCATTCAGGATTTTTAATGGAGGTTGCCAAATCCCTAATTGCTTCAATTCATGAGTATGCGATGATGTTCACTCACCTTTACGGATATAAAAATGCTCTTCGTATAAAATCTTTTCAAAATTATTAATTAACATTGTGTAAGCCCGCAGGGCTTAAATATGAGTAACTACCGGTGCAGCCGGTAGACTAAAAACCAAGAGAAACAACCCTGAAAGGGTTGAATAATGAAATAACAACCAATGAGTACTTACACCCAAATAATTTATCAAATTGTTTTTAGTACAAAACACAGAGAACAAACCCTTACCAAAAATAATAGAGACACACTTTTTAAATTCATCTGGGGATTGCTAAAAAACAAGCAATGTCATTTGTACAGAATAAATGGAGTAGAGGATCATTTACACATTGTTACGCACCTACATCCAACAGTGTCATTATCCTCTTTGGTAAAAGATATCAAAGTTTCCAGTTCATTGTATATAAAGGAACAAAACTTGTTTAAGCACTTTACCAACTGGCAAGAAGGTTATGGAGCGTTTACATACAGTATAAAGGAAAAAGACAGATTAATTGAATATGTAAAAAATCAAGAAGAACATCATAGCAGTAAATCTTTTAAAGAGGAATACATAGAATTGCTAAAAGAACATCAAATTGAATTTGATGAAAAATACCTGTTGTAGACATATAGCCAACCATTAACCACACCGGAAGTTTACGTAAGTTCACTCGGATACTTTACACATCATCAATCCATACAGGCGGTTGTTGAAGAATACAACATCGAAAAAAATGAAACAAGCATAGTACTTTACCTGTAAATCTAAACATACTGTACGCTTTTTCTTATATTTGAAATAGTGGGAAATAACAAGGAAACTACATACAACTTTATCATGTTAAAAATTATCCTAACTTACCTCTACTTTTTTTTCGCAATAGTAGTTATGGGACAACAGAAGCTAATAGCAGACCCTGTTCAACATTATCTTGCAACCACTATGATTGATACAAATTATTATCGTTATTTAAGTAGAATGCAAGTAGACATGAACGGGGACGGCTTGAAAGATGTAGCTATAGGTTTCATGAAAGCGCCCTTTAATGTAGAAACAGGTTGGATCTTCTATTTAAAAAATGCAAAAGGGACGTTTACTTGTTATGATTCCCTGCCGGATAGTTGGGGCGATTTTTCATTTCAAAGAATCAAGTCTCGTAACGTTTTATTGGACTTTGTTAATGGCGAATCTGATGAACAGAAAATGTTTATAAAAAACTACTATGTTACCGCTATTGGCTTCAAGCTTTTTAAAACAGAAACTATTAAAATTGAATCCGCCTGCACTTCTCATTTAACAGTTGAGAAAAGAACAATAAAGGGGAAAAAGGCAAGAGAAACCATAGCAGCTATTAGATGTTTGATGAAGGGAAAAAAAGGCTGTTGGTCAGAAGACGCTATCAATGTGCCCGACGAATTGGAAAGTGACATGTATTAACAGTCGGTTTTTTTTCGCCCATGTCGTTGTTGCAACATTGCCGTTGCATAGTATTTTCACCTGCATTTTTGCGTGGGCGTTCTTCCCTTTTTCAAGTTATGCCTTTGGCGTATTTTCCTGCAAACTTGCCTACCTCGCAGGCTGTTGGTGAATAGTAACTAAGGTATAAAAAGTATTCAACAAATTAAAAGTCCATTTGATGAATGGTAATAAATTAATAATTATTATTGAACTAACAATGCGATAAAAAACATCGCCAAGCCACCTGATGTAGGGTGTAAAAACTAAGTTTTATAGCGCTTGTGTGCTAGTTATGGATCATGCTATGGCGACATCCGAACTTCCAACTGATTGCAAGAAACGAACAGAAATAAAACTAACTTTGACAATCAAAAACAATAAATTAAAATGGCAACAAAAAATCAAATCGGACTGGACAAATCAAAAAGCAAATCCCTTGCTGACGGCTTAAACAAATTATTAGCTGACTACATGATGTTCTATCAAAACACTAGAGGGTTGCATTGGAACATCAAAGGCGAAAAGTTTTTTGAACTGCATTTAAAGTTTGAAGAACTCTATACCAACCTTCTTTTGAAAGTGGACGAGGTGGCAGAAAGAATTTTGACATTGGGAGGAACACCACTACACACTTTTGACGACTACAAAAACACAGCAAAAATTAAAAGTGTAAAGGATGTTTCTGACGGTAAAAAAGGTGTCCAGACAATTTTGGATGCATTTGAAATTCTTATCGCCAGCCAAAGGGAACTTTTAAATCTGTCTGCTGATGCAGGTGACGAAGGTACTAATGCACTAATGAGTGACTACATCCGTGAGCAAGAAAAATTAGTTTGGATGTATTCATCTTTCTTGCAAAAGTAAAATGAATGTAACTATTGACGGAAATAGCTTCGTTGAGAGCGTTGCACGAACGCATAATAAGGGGTTTGCGATAGCTGGGGTTCCGTACTTCATGGGCACATTTGTGCAAGGTGATAGCTCAGTTCGGCAAATGAAGTTTAGTGCAAATAAACCCCGCCATCGCAAACCCCTGAAAAGTTATGCGGCATTTTAAAGCGACTTCGTAAAAATGAAAATTAAACCAGACAAATTAACAGAAAACGGTTATGTTCTACTTGACAAATTAGAACATAAAGAACTTGTGCCTTTCATAAGGACCTATATGAAAAAACGGACAAAATATTCAGTGTTTTATTACCTAAGTAACTTCATTGTTTTTGGACTTGTTGGATACTTTTTTGTTCAAGGTTACAACTTACCAAATTATAGTTTTGGTGACCGTTTTACTCATTTTTCATATGGACTTGCTATTGCATTTGCCTTGCTTCCATTGCACGAATACATACACGTATTAGCATACAAATCACAAGGTGCAACAAATACTTCTTATGATGCTAACCTGAAAAAATTCTACTTTATGGCATTGGCAGACAAGTTTGTTGCGAATAAGAGAGAATTTGAAGTAGTTGCATTGGCTCCATTTATCATCATCACAACTGCTCTATTAATTTTGCTATTTGTTGCTTATACAAATTGGACTTTGACTATTTCTAGTGTTTTACTTGCTCATACAGCGATGTGTTCAGGCGACTTTGGACTACTTAGCTTCTTTGAATTTCATAAGAACAAAGAACCAGTAACTTATGATGATGTTGAAAATAAAATTTCATACTTCTACGGACAGACAATTGAAAGGGAAATGATTATATAACAGCTAGCATAAAATGAAGACATCAAGAAGTTTATATTATTGGTTTGCTTTGTTTGCGCTTTGCTTTATTACATATCAACAAGTAATTGACAACATTAGACCAAATTACATTGGCAATAATTTGACCGTAAAATACCTTTTAGGAATTGCACCTAATTTTTTTCCTGCTATAGGAATACCAGCTTTGTTTGTTGTTTTAATTCCGCAAATGAAACAGACCAGTTTATGGGATATGGTTGAACGAAAAAAAGCACATCGCAGCAAATTTAATTTCAGTAGCAGGACTTCTATCTTGGGAGTTTATTCAAGTATTGTCAATAAAATAAAATTTTGACAGGAATGATGTTCTTTGGACACTCGTTGGTGCTTTTGTTTTTCAACTAATATGGACTATTACACCAAACAGATACAAAGAAAAGAATGATGGAACGTAAAGAAAAACGAACGCATAATAGCACCTACAAGAAATTGGCGGTTCAGTGCCCGACCATGCCCGTTCCGGCGGTTATACCAAACGGACGAGAATGGCGCAGTAGGGTAGGGAAATCGCCAACTTCTTTAGCACCATGCTAGTCGAGGGTTCCGAAGGTTCACTTCGATTTCCCATGAAACTCTAATCTCCCGAAAAAAAGTCGGGACAAGTTGTGACCGGTAGAATTTAAACCAATTCCAATTTAATTTTGCCCTTTATCGTTTTACAAAAATCTATTGCGCTGCTGTAATTGTAATAAGGCCATGTTTCATAAGCAATGCCAATATTTACAGGGTTTTTTTACCCGCTCTCCCTCAGTATTTAATATATAATACGGAGTGTTGTTCAATGCATGTCTTGGACTTACAATAAATGGAAGTACAAGACCTCTCGTCATTGCAACACTTGTACCACTTATTGGAAAGACAAACTACTCAGTTTTGTTAATTGCTTATTTTCTTATTTTGGTTTTTATAATTGATAATACAATAGTTTATGTCTACTCTATTTCGGATCGGGTGTATTTTTCAAAAACAGTAGTTTGGAGATCTGCATTTATCTTAGTTTTAAGATGCTCTTCGAAATATATCGAGGATCGTAGCACACTCGCTTTTAATTTCACATAAAGCGTCAACTCAAAAGGGATTTTATACATGCTAACTTAACTATCTTTATCAAATGTTGAGGGGTTCCATCATCTTATTATTGGTTGCTTTTTCTACTATTTCTTTTTCACAGGAAATGGTAGCAAACGGTAATTTGGATGAGCGTAATGTCTGTACAGAATTCCGGGCCAAGTGTGCCCCTGAAGCATGGTTCTTTTTACCTCGCTATGTAGCCAATTCACTCACTACCGATAGCATTCATTATTGCGAGGCACTGTGTATAGGCAATTTGGCCAGAGGGTTTTGGTCGGTCAATTACCTCTATACAAAAACGCTTTGTCGGCTAGAGCGAGGAAAAAAATATCGGTTCAGTATTTGGATAAATTGCGGGCAAAATGATTTTGATCACCTGGATGTTTGGATGGGAATGGAAGAGCCAAAATACAAGCAAATGGAACAGTATTTTGAGAATATTTCATTCACCGTTACACCGGGGGATGCCGATAGTTTAAATGGATCCTGGCGTAAGTACAATTATGTTTTTACTGCAAGGGGAGACGAACGATTTCTCATGTTTGGAAACCTGACCAAAGGTGAAATTGACAAATCAAAAGTATACAGCAGCAATAGAAATGGCAACATTTATTATTATGTTGATAATATTTCGCTAACGCCATTGGTTCGTTCGTCAAAGGTTTGCAGAGAATACTATGGCGTTTTGAAACAAGTGTATGATCAGGATAAAAGACATCCGCCTAAACTAATTGAAGATATTCCTTTTGATTCAGCCATAATAAGTAATCCTTTTGCTACAGGAAGTGTTGCAAGTTATCCAATCGTCAATGAGAAAGCAGGAAGTAAATCAAATTCAGGTTCTTCAAACAAATCAGGTGAGCAATTAAAACCAAAAGCGCTAAAAAAGGATTTGCCACATGTCAACAATACTGAACTGAAATCACCGCCAATTTTACTTAATAACGATGATAGGCAATCAGGTTTCGTTAATCCCATCAATGACACATTGTTTATACCAGACATCCTATTTGAGTACAATAGTGCTAAGTTGAACCCAATCTTTTTGAGAAAATTAAATACAATGTTGCAGAAACTTCAAGTAAGAAATTTTGGACGTTTGGAAATAGTTGGTCATACTGATAATATTGGGTCTGCAGATTACAATTTAAAACTCTCTTTAAATAGAGCTTACACCATAAAAAATTACATTGTAGCCAAACTATTGATCAATGCAGAGATCATTTTTGTAACAGGCATGGGAGATACCAAACCCCGGGACACCAATGAAACCAGTGAGGGAAGGCAACGAAACCGCAGAGTAGAAATTGTTGTTGAATACTAGCGGGCTTTTGTCGTTACTTCTATTCTGTTATTACCCGGATCTAAAGTGTCAAACTCGTAATATCCGTCGCCTGTTATTCTTGGGCCACATAAAATACAAAAGACGGCAGCCTGCAGTTCGGTTGCTTTTTCATCAACTTTTATAATAGAATCCACTCCAAATGCCAGGTGGATGATTCCCATAAATTGTTTTCTATTGATTTTGATTAGGAGGAATTCCAACCATTGACATCAATTACATTCTTGAACCTGAAGCAAATGAAAGGAAATAACTTACAAATTTTTTTTCGTGGTTTGTATACTTTTCATTTGACGATGCATCGAAGAATTGAGTATAATATGCCCTTAATTTTTCTAAATTGTTTGTCCAAATGGCAACATGTTCTATTGTCATTACCCGAAGTTATTGTAGTAAAAAGATAATTCAAAAGAAAAGGTAAATGCACTTTAAGTAGAACTTATTGTGGCATCATATCTGAACCACCACCTAAGTCTTTAGAGCTTTTTCTTTTAAATAAATTAATGTCAAATTTACCAAAGCGATACGAGAAATTTAGTCTAGCTACTTGAGGGTCCCTTCTTCTTTCGGAATCTTGAATGAGAAACTCTGATTCCGCATGTGTTCTGTACAAATTGGTTCTGAGAAAATCATTCATGCTGAGTGTTAGAGAGGCGCTGTTTCCACCTTTCCATGTCCAATCTTTGCGCAGCGCAATGTCAAAACTATAACGGCTATCGATGTATCCTTGCGCGGTACCTAAATTGCCTCCTCCCCACATCATCATTCCACCTCCTCCGCCTCGGCCACCACCACCACCTCCACGACCACCTTCCTGAGGTAGAACTGTTTTGGCATAGTATTCACCCGATAACTGCACAGACCAGGTTTTTAGAAATTTAATACTGTTATTTGCCTTTACAAACCAACTCGTTCTTTGGTTTGTAAGTGTTGTAAGTTTCGGATCATTTATGTTGATGCGAGAATTAAACAGGTTGAAATTAACTGTAGCATCCCACCATTTTGTTACGGGCATTTTATTGGTTAATTCTATTCCGAAAGTAATGCTGTTGTTAGCATTGATATAGGTATTAAACAATGCGCTATCCGTAGTATTGTAATAACCTACCGTATCCGGATTTAGACCTCTGTATTGATAGCGTGTTATAAGGTTGGTATTGTGTTTGAAAAAAGTATTCACCAAAAAGTTAGCTCCTTTTTTATAACTGTAGTTGTAAGATACCTCCAGTGAATTGGTAAACTCAGGCTTCAATCCTGCGTTGCCTACATTTATGTTAAACGGATCTGAATAATCAGGGAAAGGAATAAGTTGGAAAAACGATGGCCTGTTTACCCTTCTTGAATAGTTCAGTTGTAAATCTTCTTTGTCTGATAATTTATACGTAATAAAAGCACTAGGGAATAAGGCTAAAGGAAAATCGACTTTAAATGTAGATATTGAATCTGTACCTGCGTTAGATTTGCCAATCAACGATCCATTGTAAGTAGAACTTTCTGTTCTTAAGCCGAATTGGTAGCTGAATTTATTTACTTTAATACTGTAGGTGCCATAAGCTGCAAACACTTTATCTGTATAGCTGTAGTTGTTACTTAGTGCATTTACTTTTGTAAAATCCTTTATGGAAGGAACAAAGAATGATTGACTGTTTTCATTAGAAAATTCACGAATGGCTGCCCTTGCTCCAAATTCAATCTTTTGTTTATCGGTAATTGGGTTAGCATAATCAGTTTGAAGGGTGTAGTTTTTTGTAAACCCGTTCGCTTCTGATTTTTGAATTACAGGAAATCCTTTCACTGAATACAAGGACTGATATGTTTGGGTATTAATGTTATTCAGGTTTTCATTTTTACTGTAATTGTAGTTCCCGTCTATTGTCCATTCGTGTCCTGCTTCTGCAAAGAGGTGTTTATAGCTCAGTTGAGTACCAATATTTTGAAATTTCCCGTTGCTATTTTGAGTTACTTTACTAAATGAAGGAAGTGGAATTAAATTTGAGTCGATTCGCTGCCTATCCTCATTGTTGAAATTTCCTTTATTAAAATTTCCAGAAACAGTAACAGTATTTCTATTGTCTAATAAATAATCAACGCCGGCCCTGATGAAGCGGAAAGAACCATCGCTAATTGGATTGCTTCCTTGATAAACCTGGCTATAGGGTTGATTATTGAAAAAGTCTGTTCTGTCGCTAAATGAATTAGAAATTGATTTTCGTTGCCCCAAATAACCAGCAGAGAAAAAATTGACCTTATTCATTCTGAAATTAAAATCGAATCCTCCATTTATTCTGCCTCTGGAATCTACACCTCCTCTTAAACCTCCATTGTAACCTGTTCTTTTATTTTTTTTCAAAACGATATTAAGAATGCCTGCATTGCCGCCTGATGCATCAAATTTTGCCGAAGGATTGGTAATCAACTCAACCCGATCAATGATATCGGCTGGAATCTGATCAAGTGTCATGGTTGTAGGGCGATTGTCAATAAACAACTGTGGTGTTGCATTTCGCATAGTCACATTTCCATCAATATCAACACTAAGGGTTGGAATATTTTTCATTACTTCTACTGCTGTCTGCCCTGTACTGGTTAAGTTCTTATCTACATTAAATATTTTCCTGTCAATACCCATTTCAAAAAACTGTTTATTTGAAGTGACTGTTACATCAGCCAGCTTATTGGCGTCCTGTTCTAGTTTAATATTCCCCAAATCCTTATCAACCATGCTCATCATCTGTTCTCTTCCACCTTCCGTTCCACCTTGAGGCATTTTTAATCCGAATGAAACTTTTTGCTCCAGTGGTTTATATCCAATAGATGTTATTTTTAAAGTGAAACTGCCCATCATAGGCAGGTTTTCCATATTGAAATCTCCATTTGCTTCTGTAATCAATGCTTTTATAGTAGCAGGAATCATCTTCTTTTTAGTGTCGTCAAACTTGGTGCCCATCAAAACCAGCGATGCTCCATCTATGCCCTTTCCTGTTTTACTGTCTATTATTTTCCCATAAAAATGACCGACATTAAAATTTTGGCCTCCGCCGCCCATTTTCTTGAAATCCGGCATCTGAGCAAAAGCACTCAAAGTAAAAAATGATAAAAATACAATAGAAAAATTCTTCATTTGATTTAGTTAATGTTCAAAGGTCAATTGACATCCAGAGAATACCAGTTAAAAGTTATGGATGGCAAATTTTAGATGGTAAATGGGGTTTAAAGCCTTTTTTTAAAAATTATTGGAAAGCAATGGTTAGTAAAACTTGAATGAGACCAATAATAAATCCAAGTACCGCACCAATAATTTCCACAAAGCGAAACTCTGTTGACATGATTTGATTTAAAATGTCTTCTAGTTTGTCTGAAGAAAATTTTCCAACTTTTTCAGTAACAATTTTTTCTAGATCTAGTTCATTTTCCAGTGAAGTCATATATTGTTTCATCAAGACTGGAAACAATTCTTCTAATTCTTTCATAAACACGCCCTTTACTATTCCAATCGTTTTATCACCAATCAACATTCCGATCATCGGAATTTGTGCGGTAAGCTTTTCTTTAAGGAAAATATCTATGTGTTGCTCGAGTATTGGCAATAGTTTTTGAATATTGGCGGGGTTTGAAATCTTTTTTTCAATTTCATCAAAGGAAAGTAACTCATTGCTTACCAATTTACCGAGCTTTATGGCAAATTGGGTTTGCCTCTTGGGAAATATACCTTGAAAAGTAATGCCAAGAATTTTTTTTGGTTCTCTTGGATGAAAAAGCATTTTAATGGCGATCCAATTTGTAAACCAACCAATAAATGCAGAAATAACAGGGATAAGAATAAATAGCAAATTCATTTACAATTAAGTTTAAAAAGAAAAAAACCTTGCAGCAGTGCTAACAAGGTTTTTCCAATGATGGGAGACCGATGGGTTTCGAACCCACGACCCTCAGAACCACAAACTGATGCTCTAACCAACTGAGCTACGACCTCCATTTTGGGTGCACAAAAGTAGAGAAAAAAAGTTTTTCAACAACAAATTATCTTACTTCTTTTAGTAACATTGAAAAAGGGACATCAAATTTTACAATCATTGCATTTCGTTGATCACTCAAAACAGCAAATTGAATTTTCCCTTTTGCGCCAGTATTTTCAATGTTAAACACCGTAATAATTTTTTCTTTTCCTTTATAATTGATCTTTAAAATGGAAGTTTTTCGCTTGTAAAATGTTTCCATTCCATTTCCCATATCCATTGTAGTCTCTTTTAACAATAATAGTTCAGTCATATTGTTATTGCTTAACCAAAGTGCCGATTTGTTTGTAAAAATGCTGTCTTCGAAACTTTCGAATTCGGTAAAGTATTTTGTTGCTTTTTGCTTCGCTTCCGATGTGATTAGAATGTTGCCTTCTTTCAATTTTTCAGGTATTTTATAAAAAAATTGAATATCAGGTTCACACTTGTTTAATGTAACAATCATTTTAAAAGCAGCAGTGTCTTTCTTGATTTCGAAAAGATAAATGTTGTTAGGCGTTGATGGGAAAGATGACAACTTTGTATTTAAAAGCCGACTATCAGTTGGCGAAGGATTCCATTGACAGAAAACGGAGAATGGAAATAAAACAAAAAATAAATATAAGGAGCATCTTTTCATAATGATCAATAAGATTAAAAAAATGTAAAAAAGTATTTTAATGCAAAAAACCTTTGTTAAGATAGCCAATATATCATAATTGGAGTTGTTTTTGCGTTATTTTTGAGTCTGATGAAACAAATTTTCCAATTTATGATAAATCGAAAGGTACTTCCAGTAGTATTGATAGTTATGTTCGCGGGTGTTTTTTGGGCATTTCAGTCAAGGGGAGGAAATGGTGAAGGGCTTACTAACCAAGAAAAGTTGCTTACCACACTTGGAGCGATAATTCAACAAAATCATTATGAGCCTAAAGCTTTAAATGACAATTTTTCGCAGCAGATATTCAAGAAATTCCTTAATGCTGTAGATCCCGACAAGAATATTTTTTTGCTGTCAGATGTTCAATCGTTGAAAAAGTTTGAGAATAGTATCGACGATGAAATAAATGGAGCTGTACCAGTTCAATTTGTCCCGGCTGTAAATCAGATTTTTACAAAACGAATGGCTGAGGTAAATGGCATGTATAAAGAACTATTGCAGAAGCCATTCGACTTTACGATAAACGAAGAATTAATATTAGACACTAAAAGAATAAATTTTCCAAAAGATGAAGCTATACGGAAAGACATGTGGCGCAAAAAATTAAAATTTCTTACCCTGGAGCGATACAATGAATCGCTTGACACTAGGGAGAAAAATAAAGACAAGAAGGATTTTGTTGTAAAATCTGATGTAGATCTAGAGAAAGACGCAAGAGAAAAAGTAACCAAATTGATGGATCGGAATTTTGGCAGAATGAAGTTGAAATTTACGGATGATGACAGATTTAATCTTTTTGTTAACACAATTACTTTATTTATGGATCCTCATTCAGATTACTTTCCTCCTTTAGAGAAAAGGTCATTTGATGAGCAAATGAGCGGAAAATTCTTTGGAATTGGGGCATCATTGAAAGAAGAAGAAGGCAATATTAAAGTTGCAAGTTTACTTACCGGTAGCCCGGCATGGAAAAGTGGCCAATTGCAAGTTGGCGACATTTTGATGAAAGTGGCTCAAGGCAAGGATGAACCTGTTGAATTGTCTGGATTGGCTGTAGAAGATGCCGTAAAAATAATTAGAGGAAATAAGGGAACAGAAGTTAGACTAACATTGAAGAAAACGGATGGCAGTATTCAGGTGGTTTCACTTATTCGTGATGAAATTGTTCAGGATGAAGTGTATGTACGTAGTGCGATGATCAATGGTAAAGAAAAGATTGGTTACATCTACCTTCCTGATTTTTATGCCGATTATGAGAAGCCGGATGGTCATCGTTGCTCGCAAGATGTGGCAAGAGAAGTGGAGAAGTTAAAATCACAAGGAGTTGATGGTATCATTATAGACTTGAGAAGCAATGGAGGTGGGTATCTTCCTGAAGTGGTTGATATGGTAGGGTTGTTTATTGCTGATGGGCCTGTAGTACAGGTAAAAGATAGGGAAGGCCGTCCTACAGTATTGCGTGACAATGATCGTTCAGTTATTTATACAGGGCCTTTGGCTGTGATGGTGAATGAGTTTAGTGCTTCTGCATCTGAAATTTTTGCGGCTGCTATTCAGGATTATGGCAGAGGAGTGATACTTGGCAGTTCATCATCATTTGGGAAGGGGACTGTTCAACGTAACATTCCATTTGGAAGACCACTCGATCTTTTTACAGGAAGAACAGAGTTTGGGGCGGTAAAACTAACATTGCAGAAGTTTTACCGTATCAATGGAGGTTCTACTCAACTAAGAGGTGTAACACCAGATATTGTTATTCCAGATGAATACGAATACCTGAAATTCAGAGAGAAAGACAATGAAAATGCACTTCCTTATGATGAGATAGAGAAAACAAGTTTCAATCCATGGAAAGTTAATTATGATGTTAACTATCTAAAAACAAAAAGCCTTGAAAGGTTAAAGGAAAATGTTAGCTTTAAATTAATCAATTCAAACGCACAGTGGCTTTCCAAACAAAATGATAAAACTTATAGTTTAAATCTATTAAAGTACAAGGAAGAGCAAAAAACACTTAGAGCCACTATTAAGCAAAACGATAGTCTTACTAAATTATTTTTTGAAATGCCTGTAGAAGGATTAACTGCGGATGAAGCTAAATACAACAATGTTGACAAGGAGAAAGGAGAGCGGTATAAAGCCTGGTTAAAGAATTTGAAGACGGATATTTACATTAATGAAAGCTTTAACGTAGTTAATGATATGATAGCGAGAACTCAGGGATTAGCAACTCATTAATTTAAAATATATAAAAAAATAAATGGATGCCAATAGGTGTCCATTTTCTTTTACTTGCTTTTTCCTTCTCAAAAAATTACTTTTGATTTTAATTCAGTGATTTCTTTTTAAAAAACAATGTTTTAAAGTTAAAAAACGTTGAATAAGATTGGAAATTAAATAGTACCAGTTTCTATGAATCATAAATGCAGGAGTAAACCTCCAACAATGCCTCTATTCAGATGCAGTCTATTGACTCTATCTGCCATAATATGTGTTGCAATTTTTGCAACGTCTTGTTTATCAAGCAAGAAGATCAAGTATTTCGAAAATCTTCCAGATACAGGAATAGTCAAG
>JANPHE010000228.1:0-18246 GCA_031424295.1 Segetibacter sp.
TCGTCACGGAAACAAAGGGATCGTTGCCAAAATAGTACGTGCTGAGGACATGCCATTCCTGGAAGATGGAACACCGGTTGATATTGTTCTAAATCCATTGGGTGTACCAAGTCGTATGAATTTGGGTCAGATCTATGAAACTGTACTTGGATGGGCCGGCGAAAAGCTAGGCGTACGTTTTGCTACTCCGATTTTTGATGGTGCAACCGTTGCAGAAATAGCTGAAAACATAGAGAAAGCTGGTCTTCCTACATTCGGTCATACTTATTTGTACGATGGAGAAACTGGCGAACGCTTCGAACAAAAAACAACAGTAGGTATCATTTATATTATTAAGCTTCACCACATGGTTGATGACAAAATGCATGCCCGTTCTATCGGACCGTACAGTTTGATTACACAACAACCGCTTGGTGGTAAAGCACAATTTGGTGGTCAGCGTTTTGGTGAAATGGAGGTTTGGGCACTTGAAGCTTATGGTGCATCCAACATTTTGCAGGAATTGTTAACACTGAAATCTGATGATATTATAGGACGTGCCAAGACTTACGAAGCAATAGTAAAAGGTGAAAACATTCCGAGAGCAGGCATTCCAGAATCATTCAATGTATTGGTACATGAATTAAGAGGATTGGGACTTGATCTAAGGTTCGAAAGCTAATAATAATAATCGTTTCAGGTGAAAAGTGAAAAGAATAAACTCCTTTTCGCGTTTCACCTTTGACTTTTGATTGAAAGAGTTGAATAGAAAAAAATAGCTGAAGTGAGTGACACAACGATGTTGAAGCATGAACTTATGCTGGTAATGAAAAAAAAATAAAATCTTAATTACGATATATGGCAATGAATAAAATAGATAATCGCCCTAGGCCAACGTTTTCAAAGATTACTATTGGTCTGGCATCTCCCGACAGCATACTTGAAAAGAGCTTCGGAGAGGTTTTAAAGCCTGAAACCATTAACTATCGTACCTACAAGCCAGAAAGAGATGGCTTGTTCTGCGAAAGAATTTTTGGTCCGGTTAAGGATTATGAATGTGCATGCGGCAAGTATAAACGTATCCGTTATAAAGGTATCGTTTGTGACCGTTGTGGGGTAGAAGTAACAGAGAAGAAAGTACGTCGTGAGAGAATGGGTCACATCAAACTGGTTGTACCTGTTGTGCATATCTGGTATTTCAAATCGCTTCCAAATAAGATTGGCTATTTGCTTGGTATGAGTTCTAAGAAATTAGAAACCATTGTTTACTATGAGCGTTTCGTTGTAATTCAATCTGGTATTCGTGCTGACAAAGGTCAAAACTTTGGTGATCTTTTGACAGAAGAAGAGTACTTAGATATATTGGATGCTTTGCCTAGAGACAATCAAATGTTGTCTGACGAAGATCCAAATAAATTCATAGCCAAAATGGGTGCTGAAGCAGTTCATGACCTATTGGGTAGAATTGATCTTGACCAATTATCATTTGATCTTCGTAATGCTGCGGCAAACGAAACTTCCCAACAACGTAAAGCGGATGCTTTGAAGCGTTTGAGTGTGGTAGAAAGTTTCCGTGACGCAAATACCCGTATTGTAAACCGCCCGGAATGGATGGTGATGCAATATATTCCTGTAATTCCACCAGAACTTCGTCCATTGGTTCCATTGGATGGTGGCAGATTTGCCTCTTCTGATTTAAATGACCTTTATCGTCGTGTTATCATTCGTAATAATCGTTTGAAGCGCTTGTTAGAGATCAAAGCACCTGAGGTAATTTTACGCAATGAAAAAAGGATGTTGCAAGAAGCTATTGATAGCTTATTTGACAACTCAAGAAAATCAAACGCTGTAAAAGCTGAAGGTGGACGTGCATTAAAATCACTTTCTGATGTTTTGAAAGGAAAGCAAGGTCGTTTCCGTCAGAACCTATTGGGAAAACGTGTTGATTATTCTGGTCGTTCTGTTATCGTTGTAGGTCCCGAAATGAAAATGCATGAATGTGGTCTTCCAAAAGATATGGCTGCCGAGCTTTTCAAACCATTTATTATTCGCAAACTAATAGAAAGAGGTATCGTAAAAACGGTGAAATCGGCTAAGAAATTGGTTGATAAGAAAGAAGCTGTTATTTGGGATATCTTAGAAAATATATTGAAAGGGCATCCTATTATGTTGAACAGGGCCCCTACCCTTCACCGTTTGTCAATTCAGGCTTTTCAACCTAGATTGATTGAAGGAAAAGCGATCCAATTACACCCACTTGTAACCACATCATTCAACGCTGACTTTGATGGTGACCAAATGGCGGTACACGTACCTTTGAGTCATGCGGCCATCCTGGAAGCACAATTGTTGATGTTGTCATCTCACAACATTCTAAACCCACAAAATGGTACGCCAATTACCCTTCCTTCGCAGGACATGGTATTGGGATTGTATTACATTACAAAGGGAAGAAAGAGTACAGATGAAGTAAAAGTGAAAGGCGAAGGAAAAGCTTTCTATTCTATGGAGGAAGTAACCATTGCCTACAATGAAAAACAAGTTGAACTTCATGCGCACATCAAGGTAAGAACAACGGTTCGTATCAAAGGTGAGCTTTCAACTAAATTAATAGATACTACAGTTGGTCGTGTATTGTTTAATCAATTTGTTCCAAAAGAAGTTGGTTATATTAATGCATTGTTAACCAAGAAAAGCCTTCGGGAAATCATTGGGGATATTATTAAAATTACGAACGTTCAAAAAACGGCCAAGTTCCTTGATGATATCAAGACATTGGGTTTCCGGATGGCGTTCAAAGGTGGTTTGTCCTTCAACATTAATGATCTTATCATTCCGGATATAAAGGAGCAGTTGCTTCAGAATGCTAAAGGTGAGGTAGATGAAGTTTGGGACAACTACAACATGGGGCTGATTACCAACAACGAGCGATACAATGGTATCATTGACATTTGGTCTCGTGTGGATACCCGTATTACTGAAACGTTGATTCATGAAATGGCAAATGATAAGCAGGGCTTCAACTCTGTTTACATGATGCTAGACTCAGGAGCTCGTGGTAGTAAGCAACAGGTAAAACAGTTAGCAGGTATAAGGGGTCTTATGGCCAAACCTAGAAAGAGTGGTAGCAGTGGAAACGAGATTATTGAAAATCCAATCCTTTCCAACTTCAAAGGCGGGTTAAATGTATTGGATTACTTTATCTCTACACACGGTGCCCGTAAAGGTCTAGCGGATACGGCACTAAAAACGGCTGATGCAGGATACCTAACTCGTCGTTTGGTGGATGTATCTCAGGATGTTGTTATCATAGAGGAAGATTGCGGAACGCTCAGAGGTATTGCTACAAGTGCATTGAAAGACAACGAAGATATTATTGAACCATTGTTCGATAGGATTTTGGGTCGTGTTTCCCTCCACAATGTACTTGATCCGCTAACTGATGAAATATTGGTAGAAGGTGGAAAGGAAATAAGCGATGACATAGCAAAGGCTATTGAAGAAGCTGGGATTGAGGTGGTTGAAATCAGGTCCGTATTGACTTGTGAGGCAAAAAGAGGTGTTTGTGTACGTTGCTATGGTAAAAACCTTGCAACCGGTTATACAGCTCAAAGAGGTGATGCTGTAGGAATCATTGCAGCACAATCAATTGGTGAACCAGGTACTCAGCTTACCCTACGTACTTTCCACGTGGGTGGTGTGGCAGGTTCTGCTTCTGTAGAGAGTACATTGAACGCCAAGTTTGATGGTACCATTCAATTTGATGGTCTGCGTACTGTTGATGCACTTAACAATGAAGGAAATAAAATAAAGATTGTTATTGGGCGTACCGGTGAAGTACGGATAATGGACGTAAAAAATGATCGTTTATTGATAACGAATAACGTTCCGTATGGTGCTACTTTACAAGTAAAAGATGGTCAGAAAGTTGTAAAAGGTGATGTTATTTGCTCATGGGATCCGTTTAATAATGTAATAGTTGCAGAAATAGCAGGTGCCATTAAATATGAAAACATTCTTGATGGTTTCACTTTCCGTGAAGTAGCGGATGAGCAAACTGGTCACCGTGAAAAAGTGGTAATAGAAACCAAAGACAAAACTAAAATTCCTTCATTAATAGTTGAAGGCGTAAAAGATACTAAAACTTATAACCTTCCGGTTGGTAGCCATTTGGTAACTGAAGATGGAGAGGATGTAAAACCTGGACAGGTGCTTGTGAAAATCCCAAGGGTGTTAGGTAAATTGAGGGATATTACGGGAGGTCTTCCACGGGTAACAGAATTGTTTGAAGCACGTAACCCAAGTAATCCTGCTGTAGTTTCAGAAATTGATGGTGTGGTAACCTTTGGTAATATCAAGCGTGGTAATAGGGAAATAGTGGTAGAAGCCAGAGACGGTGTTGTAAAAAAGTACCTTGTTCCACTTACCCGACAAATTCTTGCACAAGATGGTGACTTTGTAAAAGCCGGTGTTGCACTTTCTGACGGTTCTATTGCTCCAGCTGATATACTTGCCATTAAAGGACCGTTTGCTGTACAAGAGTATGTTGTAAATGAGATACAGGAAGTATATCGTCTGCAAGGTGTTCGCATCAATGATAAGCATATTGAAACCATTGTTCGTCAAATGATGAAGAAGGTAGAAATACAAGATCCGGGAGATACACGTTTCCTTGAAGGAGATACGGTAGACCGAATTGAATTTAATGATGAGAACGATTACATCTTTGACAAAAAGGTAGTAGTTGAAGCTGGTGAAAGCACTAAACTAAAAGCTGGTCAGATTGTAAGCATCCGTGAAGTGAGAGAAGAAAATTCAATCCTTCGCAGAAGCGACCGCAAATTGGTAGAATTCCGCGATGCATCGTCTGCCACTTCATCTCCATTGTTGCTAGGTATTACAAAAGCTTCATTGGGTGTTCAAAGCTGGATTTCTGCGGCATCGTTCCAGGAAACTACTAAAGTGTTAAGTTCTGCAGCCATCATGGGCAAAACAGATGACATGCTAGGTTTGAAAGAGAACGTTATTACTGGTCATGCAATACCTGCAGGAACAGGCTTACGTGAATTTGAAAACATGATAGTGGGAAGTAAAGAGGAATATGATTTATTGTCATCTGCACGTGAAGCAATGAACTTCGACGAAGAAGAATAATTAAGAAAATATAGAAAAGTAAAATCCCCGGTAAATGCCGGGGATTTTTTTATGCAATAGAATGAAGAATGTTTTTTGAATTACAGCCGAGAAGTATCTTACCAACTTATAGTCATTTTCCCTAGCTTCTGCAAAGCATAATAGATGCAAGTAATATGCATGGACTGCATGATTCCGTTTTCGTCGAGAAGTTTTTTCAACTCTAAGAAATCAAGGGTGAGTACTTGTATTTCTTCATTTTGATCCAAATCTTGCTCTTGAACTTTTTTGCCACCTTTCAACAAAAACATATGAAGGCAATTTGCGTTAGTAGATGGATTAGCAGATGTTTTTCCAAGGTATTCGACAGCTTGAAAGGCATATCCTGTTTCTTCAAGAAACTCTCTTCTGATTGCAAATTCAGTGCTTTTATCTGAGGCGTCCACACATCCTCCAGGCAATTCTATACAAACCTCTCCAAGGGCATGTCTATATTGCTTTACCATTAGGATTTTATTGTCCTCAGTTATGCCAAAACCTGCTGCCCATTCAGGATACTCCATTACATAATATGGATCAACAATTTTGCCATCAGGACGAATACATTTATCCATTCGAGCCTTTAACCAAGTATCATGAAAAAGGTACTTTGTAGAAAGTACCTCCCATTTAAGATCATTATTCATTTCACTATTTACCACCCCTTCTGCTCTTTTAATGTTTTAATATGTGCTAGATGATGTCTGGAATGCCAGGCATATAAACCCAATAAGAACCAAAGCGACATTTCTCTTTTGTGTTCAGGATGGAATACTGTACGTTGGAATTGTTCTTCAGTTATTGTTTCTATAAATGCTGCCCACCGTATATGCAATGCGTGAAGCAAGGTTACAGAAACATTCGTTGGAACAGAAAATACATCTCCCATATTTGCCCATACTTTTTCTTCATATGCGTTTATGGAAGGATTGTTTTCTGATATAGCTAGTTTAAACCTGATATAGGCATTCATATGACTATCTGCTATATGATGCACTAATTGCCTTACAGTCCAACCACCTTCTCTATAAGGGGTATCAAGCTGAAATTCATCCAAATTCTGCAAAGCAATTTCAATTTCCTGCGGTAAAAATTTTATATCTCTTAGCCATAATACTTTTTGCTCTTCAGAGAAAGGAACAGTAAAGTACTTACCAATAGGATATCTAACATCGGGAACAGTTTCAGACATTATTTTATCTTTTAAAATCTAAAAAATGCTATTAGAATTGTATCTCCTTCCAGGTGTCTAAAGATTATTTCTTGCTGGTAATGGCAAGCAGCTCAACCTCAAAAACAAGTGTAGCTCCTCCTGGAATATCTTGCCCTGCTCCATAATCTCCATATCCGATGCTTGATGGGATATATAGTTTCCACTTGCTGCCAACCGGCATCATTGTAAGCGCTTCTGTCCAACCAGGAATTACGCCTGACACAGGTATTGTCAATGGTTCACCTCTTTTGTAGGAATTATCAAACTCCTTTCCGTTGGTTAAGGAGCCTGCATAGTGCGCACTTACCGTATCTTCTCTTGTAGGGATTGGCCCTGTTCCCTGAGTAATAACCTCGTATTGAAGTCCACTTTCTGTAACTTTTACACCTTCACGCTTTTTATTCACATCAAGGAAAGCTTGTCCTGCATTTCTCTCCGCTTCTGCAGCTACTTTACTTTTGTTTTCTGATAGGCGGCCCATCAATTGATTTGCCTGATTCATATCCAATAGAGGCGTCTCACCTTTTAAAGACTGTGAAATAGCCTTTGTTAGCATCACATAATTTAAATCGGTAACACCTTGAGATTTCATGTATTGACCAAGTGAAATACCAAAAGCATAACTCAAACTATCATTAGTTGTTTTTAATGTTAGCGGAGCAGATGCAGTTGTTTTAGGAGCCGGTTTTTTAGTAACCGGTTTTTTTGTTTGGGCATACATTGAAATAGAAAGTATGCAAATAGCTGAAAGTAGAATTGATTTTTTCATTTTTGTATTAATGGTGATTGTTAAATTAAAAATTATTATTCTTCACGAAGCGATTTTCCTGTTAATTGAATAAATACATCCTCAAGAGTTGCCGCTTTTACTTCTTTTGTTCTTTCAAATCCGGAAGCAACAAGATCGTCAACCATTTTATCCGGGGTGTCAATGGCAATTATCTTGCCACTGTCTATTACCGCTACCCTATCGCATAAAACTTCAGCCTCGTCCATATAATGTGTTGTCATTATTACTGTTGTTCCTTTTGTTCTAATATCCCTGATCAAATCCCATAGGTTTCTTCTTGCCTGTGGGTCTAAACCGGTAGTTGGTTCATCCAAAAAAATAATTTTAGGTCTGTTAATTAAAGTGGTTGCAATTGAAAAACGTTGCTTTTGTCCACCACTAAGTTCCTTATACTTAGCTTTTGCCTTATCTTTTAGATTTACAAGATTAAGCATTTCATTTACATCTACCTTTTGATTGTACAGCCCGCCGAACAATTTTATCAATTCGCTAAGATTTAGTCCGGGATAATAGCCTGAAGTCTGAAGCTGAACGCCTATTATTTTCTTTATTTCATTTGGCTGTTTATCCAGGTCAAGGCCATCAACAAATACTTTGCCTGAAGTTTTAGTACGTAAGGTTTCAATGATTTCTAGTGTAGTACTTTTACCCGCACCATTAGGACCGAGCAAACCAAATATTTCACCTTGGGGAACAGAAAAGCTAATCCCTTTTACTGCCTCGAAGTCCCCATATTTTTTCACGAGGTTTTGTACCTCTATAATTTTATTGTTCATTCTTATTTAACCATTCTGGTGAAGGTCTCTAATTCATCCATCATTTTCATACTCCCAATAAATAGTGGTACACGTTGGTGCAGTTCTGTTGGATTAATATCGAGAATTCTTTGATGCCCATCAGTTGCTTTACCACCAGCCTTTTCTACCAAAAATGCTAATGGATTGCACTCATACAACAACCTAAGCTTCCCTGATGGTTTATCTGTTGTGCCAGGATACATAAAAATACCTCCTTTTATCAAGTTACGGTGAACATCTGCTACCATGCTACCAATGTATCGCTGAGTGTATGGGCCTCCATCATCTTTATTTTTTTGCTGGCAAACGTTTATATACTTGCGTACACCTTCATCATATTGAAAGAAATTTCCGTGATTAACTGAGTAGATTTTACCGTTGTCCGGACATTTAATATCTGGATGACTCAATGTATATTCACCAATGCTTGGATCCAATGTAAAACCATTTACCCCCCTTTTGGTTGCATATACCAACATAGTACTGGATCCGTATATGATGTAGCCAGCTGCCACCTGCATATTACCGGGTTGCAAAAAATCAGCCAAGACAACTGGCTTTCCCCTTTCGCTAATCCTTCTATAAATGCTAAAAATGGTCCCAATGGAGACATTTACATCAATATTGCCACTGCCATCTAACGGGTCCATTAACAAAACATACTTGCTGTTGTTACTAACCTCATCATCAAAAACGACAATGTCGTCATTTTCTTCACTTCCTACTCCAGCACAACTTATGCCATGTCTTGTTACCCCAATAAACTGATTGTTTGCGAAAACGTCTAACTTTTTCACATCCTCTCCCTGCACATTCACACTACCCGCATCACCCAAAATATCAACAAGTCCAGCCTTATTCACCTCAACATTTACCCTTTTAGAAGCAAGCCCAATATCTCTTAAAAGCATACTTAGCTCACCAGTAGCTTGAGGAAATTCCCTCAATTGCTGGAGGGTAAATTCGTCAAGGGTCTGTACTCTCCTATTTATTATCATGGCAAAAAATCATTTTAAAATGTAATTGGAAAAGGTAATAAAGGTATCGTTCAAAATTGTAATTATTGCAAACCTAATAATTTTATTGGAGTGAAAACATTTACAAATAACCATTGATGACTATTGACCTGTCAAAATTGTTTAGGTTCGCTGTAAATAACATCATCAATAACTACAATATCTTTTGCATTGCTGGAACTACCTGTGGAAATGTCGAAAGTGCCCGCTGCTAATTTTCCATTTCCAGATATTATTCTGACTTTCAAAACTTCTTCCTCAGGAAACTGAACACCCAAAAATGAAAAATTGGACCCACTTGCTTTAGCGGGAACTTGATAAATACCAAAACTTACAAACTCATTGAAAAACTCAACCGAAGTGCTTGTGTTGTCGTCTACATCAACGAAAACGATTCCCACCCCTTTTACATAAGCCCGATTGTTGGTACCAGGCACCCTAAATTCAGCTTCTGTAACATTGTCGTTTAAATTAGCGAAAGTTTTTATCCCACTAAATGCGCTGATCTGGCTGCTGTAGCTAGGGTCAATTTGAGAGAATTTACTACTATCAACTCTAAAACCAATAGTTCCCAATTGATCAATCAATTGAAAACCACTCTTCCTCATATCTGGTAAAGCCGCATCGGTACTCGCAAAAAAATCAGCCGGAAAATTATTTGTATTGGTTTGTAGCGATGGAATATCATCCCAATTAATTTCACGCCTCCCACCTGGGTCTGCACCACTTACAGTAACATTTAAATTTGCACCCATTGCTAATCGAAACTCATCCATTTTTGCTTTGATAGTTGCAATATTACCTGTTGCGGAAAAAACAACTTCGTTAAGACCGGGACCATCTTCCCCCTTTTTACAACTAACAATTGTTCCCATTAATAAAACACTAAACCCAATTAATACATTTTTCATTTTCATTATTTTTTAGCCGCAGAAAAGCTTTTTTATTAAAAATTTTTCGAAAAATAGAAAAGATAATCAAGGAATAAAAATTTACCCTGTAAAAAAATAACTGGTGCCTAATAATGACTTTAGAAAAAGCACCTTAACGCAACCTGTATTTGCTGTGAATTCTATCTGGTAATTATTAATCATTTTAATGATAAAATAAACTCAGCATTTTCTTTGCCCTTGTTTATTAAAAATAAAAATACAGTTGGGTTTATTTTACAACTACATTTGCTTCCTTTATAATCAATATAACGCTTACTTAGTATTATGACAATAGAGCAAATCAAAGATTTACGGGATCGCGTAGGTGTCCTAAGGAGGTTTCTTTGACGTCGATAATCGCCAGTCTAAAATAGACAATGACAAAATTCTTTCACTATCCCCCGGTTTTTGGGATGATAATGCAAGAGCCACCGGTATACTAAAAGAAATCAAACTTAGTGAGTATTGGACAAAGATGTATCAGGCTGTTGAATCAGCAGTAGAAGACTTTGCTGTAATATTTGATTTTTGGAAATCCGGAGAAGCGTCAGAGGAAGAAGCAAAAGAAGCATATCAACATTCAATATTCTCCATCGAAGAAGCAGAGTTTAAAAGCACACTAAACCAGCCTGAAGATGAACTGCCAGGTATCGTACAAATAAATAGTGGTGCAGGAGGTACAGAAAGCCAGGATTGGGCTGAGATGCTGCTCCGCATGTACCGTATGTATGGGCAAAAGCAAGGATGGAATGTAACAGAACTTGATCTACAAGATGGAGATGGCGCTGGAATAAAAAGTGCTACACTACAGTTCGAAGGTCCATTTGCTTATGGTTTTCTAAAAGCTGAAAGTGGCGTTCATCGATTGGTTCGAATTTCGCCTTTTGACAGCAATGCCCGCAGACATACATCATTTGCAAGCGTTTATGTTTACCCACTCATTGATGATACCATTGAAATTGAGGTAAATCCAGCTGATGTAGAATGGGCATTTTTTAGAAGTGGCGGTTCTGGTGGACAGAACGTAAACAAAGTAGAAACAGCGGTACGACTTACACACAAACCTTCAGGAATTATAGTTGAGTGTCAGCAAGCCCGTACACAAGGAGAGAACAGAGAGAAAGCTATTAAAATGCTGAAAAGCAGGTTGTATGAAGAAGAAATGCGGAAACGGGAGGCGATTAAAAATGCCGCCAACGCAGGAAAGAAAAAAATAGAATGGGGAAGCCAGATTCGCAGCTATGTTTTTCATCCATATAAAATGATTAAAGACCACAGAACAGATTATGAAGTAGGTAATGTAGGGCCTGTTATGGATGGTGATTTGGATGGTTTTATTAAAGCTTACCTAATGCTTGAAAAAGAAGAAGAAATGACCGGTAAGTAGTGTCAATTTTCTTCATTAATGCTAAGCCAATAAACATCCTTCTCATTTCGCTCTATACTTTGGATATAAAAGCAATCAGGTTCGGGAATATCTTCAAACAAATCGAATTGCTGGCAATCTTTATCTAGACCTTCAAATAGCAATGTAAAGCGATGTCCAAAACGGATTTCTTTCCACTCGGGATATAAGCTAATGTTGAATGCCTGCAATAATTTTTTCCTTACCCCATTATCCTGTACTAAAAAGGTAGAAGCCCAAATACGAATTGGACCATAACCATAATACTGCACATGAACGATCGTACATTGCTCATTAAAAATGAGCGTATCTACTTCGAACTCGACTGATGGATGAAAAACTGGTTTAGCAATTGAAGTATCCATAGACTTAAAATTTGGATTAACCTCCTAACACCCTAACCCAAATTTATTAAAATTGGAATCAAAAACAAATGATTAATATCATTGCAAGAAAATCTGGCTATCAATTATCAGCCTTATAATTTTGGCTGAGTTTGGGTAAGTTAACAAGGATAACTCCAATCAAAATTATGCCTAAAGCAAATGCTTGTTGCGTGGTAATCGCTTCTCCAACTATAAACCAACCTAGCAGAACAGCCACTACAGGATTGACATAAGCATAGGTACCCACTATAGAAGGTGGCCTAACACTCAATAGCCATATATAAGATAAATAGCCAACCAAAGAACCCATAATTATAAGATACCACAATGCCCAAAAAGACTTAGGTGAAATGCTACTAAATTCAAAGCCATTCGGTTCATTTAAAACCAAAGCAACACCTAATGACAATATACCAGCCGTTAGCATTTGAATTGCTGCTTTCATTGTAGTAGATCCTTCAACTGATTTATACTTTGAATACATAGACCCAATGGCCCAGCATATTGTACTTAAAATAAGAATACCAAAACTGATCATCTGCATTTTATTGCCCGATATTCGAACAGACCCTGAGCCTGAAAACAATATAAAAACGCCAGAAAACCCTACCAAAACACCCAGTATTATTACTTTGTTTGAGAAATGGTAAGCCCATTGCTTTTTGTCGAGCACGACGAACCACAATGGGAGTGTAGAAATAATTATAGCTGCCAACCCGCTAGGAAGGTACTGTTCAGCCCAGGTCAAAGCCCCATTGCCAATGAACAACATCAGAAAACCAGAAGCCCCAATTATTAAAGTAGATTTAATTGAAGGCAATTTCTCTCCCATAATCAGACAATAAGTAAGCAACAAAGAACCTGAAATCAGAAAACGAAATGCAACCAATAAAAAAGGTGGAAAGGATTCGAGCCCAAATAATATTCCGAGATAGGTTGATCCCCAAATGATGTATAATCCTGCAAATGCCAAAAATATCAATGCAGGGGCAGGTGACTTTTGTAGGTGTTGTGAATGTGACATACAATTGAATGAGAAAACCCAATTAAAAATTACTAGTATGAAAATCAATAGAAAATAAAAAATCCCGCTGGTTAGCGGGATCAATATTATTCAACATAAAAAACCTTATGCTTTTACGCCTGCAGTTTTTCTTGCTAATTTACTTTTAAGATTTGCGGCTTTGTTCTTATGAATTACACCACGCTTTGCAAGTTTATCTATCATTGACTCTACATCAGGAAGTTTCTCAGCGAAATCCTTTGGTTCAGATATAGCTCTTATGTCACGGATAGCATTACGAGTTGTCTTGCCATAGTAACGGTTGTGATCTCTACGCTTAGCTGCCTGGCGCACATCCTTTTTGGTAGCTTTATGGTTTGCCATTAATTTTTAATTTTTACGGACGACAAAGGTAAGGTGAAGAATTTAAAGAACGAAAACTTTTATCAGCTTTTTCTCATTATAATCTCAAAACAGTTCTAAAATATTGAAAATCAAATAAATAAAATGCTTAAACTTCACGAAATCCAAGAAAAATTTATAAAAATGTTTATTTCCAATCCGATTATTACAACTCTCTGAAAAATATTTTCTTTTCTATTGGATGCAAAATAGGAAAAAAGGATATTGGACATATTTAAAGGGGCATAGTTTTTATACATTGTTAAAACTAAAACAACTAGTATGAACAATGATAATCTGGTCAAATCGTCTGACCAAAACTTAGAGCCCCAAATGGCACAAATTGAGATGGATGCTACTGAGCGCTTTCAAAACGATGAAAATGTAACAAAAAGTACTGCTGCAGAAGGCGTATTAATCACAGAGAATCAGGATGCTCATTCAATAGAAAAAATGGACATTCCATACAAAGCAAATGAGGAACAGGATCTTGATGAGTTGTCACATAGTTCCTTAGTTATAAGTGAAACAGAAAATGAATTAGATGAGGAGAGGGATCTGGACGAATTAGCACATAATAGTATTGCAACCAAAACAACAAGCGATGAAGTAGATTTGGATGATCTCATTCACCAGTCACCGCCTATTGATGATTATGATAAAGAAAATCCACTTTGATTAAAATGAAAAGAACATTTGGGTAGCAAAGTATCTGCAAAATATTTTGAAAGCAAGTAAAATTACCTGTGCTGGGGTATATCAATACCTTTTAACTTCCGATACATTTCAGTTGCATATAAATCTGTCATACCTGAAATAAGGTCAATTGCGTTTAAGACTTTTTCGTAAGGAGATTCTGTGTCCTTAAATCCTGTAAACTGAAGAGGGAAAAGTTTAAGAATTTTTTCATCTTTATGATCTGGTTTTTGTTTTAGTAATGCTGGCACAAACAAATTGAGTAATTCTGACATTACATTATAACCTGCAATTTCTACTTCCAAAACTGTATCATGATTATAAATTTTTTCGTTTGAAATGAGCATAACATCTTTCAATGAATCACAATCTCGCTCTACTGAATCCAATAAAGTATCATTGAATTCACCTTCGAGTATAGCCGATTGATTGTTACAAAATACTTCAGCAGCTTTCTGAGTCAACAGATTGATTGCTTTAGACCTTAGGTAACCAATCTGTTCATTCTTATCTTCGACCTTGTTGTAAATGTCTTTTGTCTTATTTAAACTTGTAGTACCCGAAAGCGATTGAATAACATGAAAGAAAGAATCTCTGACAAGTTCATGCGACAAAATCCCTAACCTGTGCGCATCTTCCATATCTATAATGCTGTAGCAAATATCGTCTGCTGCTTCTACCAGATAAACAAAAGGATGCCTTTTGTAAATAATCAAATTATTTTCTTCTTTTAATAGTCCAAGTTTGCTTGCTATTTCATTTATAGCTGGTATCTCAGATTGAAAGAACCCATATTTTTTTCGATGTTTGAAATTTTTGTCTATTGCAGTTGCCTCACAAGGATATTTTAAAATGGAGGCAATGGTCGTAAAAGTTAGCCCCAAGCCGCCAATTAATCTTCCTTTAAATACTTTTGTAAGAATACGAATCGCATTGGCATTGCCTTCAAAATTGGATAGATCAGCCCATTCTTTGTCACTGAAGTATGACCTGAGTTCTTTGTCTCCGGATTTAGCATAAGCCTGATTGATGAAATAAGCTGATATGGCTTTCTCACCTGAGTGACCAAAAGCCGGGTTACCAATATCATGTGCCAGGCAACCAGCTGCAATTACATTGGAAAGTTCATACTTGTAAAACTCATAACTCTCTTCATCTTTGCCTTTAAACTGGCGACTTAGTTGTTCGCCAACCATGCTTCCAAGAGATCTGCCTACACTTGCCACTTCCAACGAATGGGTAAGCCTATTGTGAACAAACGTACTTCCTGGCAATGGAAAAACCTGCGTTTTGTTTTGCAATCGCCTGAATGCAGAAGAAAAGATAAGCCTATCAAAATCTCTTTGAAATCCAGAACGTTGACTAGCAGATTCCTTTTGTTGCCCTACCCTATTAGAAGAGTATATAGTTTCCCATCTCATATGCATCATTATACGGCAGCAAATGTACAGGCATAAAATATGGAAATGATAAAAGGATCGTATTATTTAAACGACATATGACAATGCAACTAAATTAAGAATTTTTGGGAACAAACATTTGTCCTCCGTCCGGCTTTGGTTGTGTCACTCCCTTGTACCTTTAAGTTCTTTATTCAGCTTTTTTCATGTTTTGCTTTATGTTAAGTTAATGACATTCCGGTATTTGGCTGAATTGCCTATTATTGTTTTCACCAATTCAATTCTGCATTAAAATATCACTCCTTTATAACCTTTTCTACATAAGTATTCTCTACCGTAATAATTTTTATCAGATACATGCCGCTTGCCAAATAACCAAGATCATCTAAACGAGCTGCATTTTGGTCTTTTTCTAATTGAACTAACCGTTCAACAACAGTTTTACCGCCTCCATCTAACAGTAGCACTTTAGCCGGTTGTCTTATTGATGAATTAATATTGATGTTCAAGTAGTTTTTCATAGGATTTGGATATGCCTTGATACTAATTCCAGGCATAGAATCCTTTTTAAAGCGAATTACAGCAGAGTTAAAAACTGCACCTGACTTATTAACTTGAATTATTCTGTAATAGAATTTAAGACTGTTGATATTTTTTACATTGTCATCAAATCTATATTCAGATGATGAAAGATTTTTAGAAGATACCATACCAACTTGCTCGAAAGAAATACCATCTATACTTCTTTCTACTTTGTAATGATCAACTTGTTGCTCGTTTTCAACCAACCAAACAAGGTTTGCAATGTTGTTAATTAGCGTTCCATAAAATGATAGAATGTTCAAAGGCAAAATAAAGTTAGCTCTCCAATCCCTATCGCCAGACAACAATGATCTAACCATTAATACATTAGAACCGGATGGTAAAGGACCATTCCATGAACCACTTGCCCCCATTTGGTTATTGGTAACATTTTTGAACCTGTCCTGAGATAGACTACTTACGCTGATACCATCAAACTGATCAAGCAATCCATCGCCATCGGCATCGCCTGTATTGATATTGGTTTGAGTAAGACTCATATACTTAGAGGCTTCAATAATATCCAATGCACCGTCATTGTCTGTATCGAGGTCGAGATAGTCAGGTATGTTGTCAAAGTCGTGGTCGTATGGCGTAATGCCATTGCCTCCATAGTTATTTACCAATACATCATAGGCATCGCTTATACCGTCTCCATCACTATCGGTATCTGTAGGTAATAAATAACTGAATGTGGACTGGCCTTCGATGTTATCTGAGATACCATCATCATCACTATCAATATCGAGGTAGTTGGCCGGGCCTCTGACATCTGTGTTGATTAAGTTTAAACTTGCCAGTGCCCTTACACTATTAGCCCATCCGTTGGTCCTGGCACCCGATACCATCCCGTTAACTATAGTTATGGAAGGTGGGAACCCTGCTTCTGTAGCATCCCCTATTCCATCTCCATCTGCATCCAGGTCGTAAGGGTTGGCCTTGCCTGCCCAGTCTGCATTTTTGTTAGGATAAGTTGAGGCTCTTCCATTATCAAGTCCATCAGGACCGGTTTTAAGCAATGGCCCGTTTGGATTATCAACGACTCCATCATTGTCTATATCTCCATCTACAAAGTTGGCCAGGCCATCACCATCCGTATCTGCCGTTACATCTACCCTTCCATCGTTGTTGGTATCCGAAGCAAGTACTTCACGTATATCCGGTATACCATCGCCGTCGCTGTCAAGGTCGGTTGAGTTAGGCACATTGTCATTGTCGGTATCGGCAAAACCTAATCCGCTACCCGAACCGGCTTCTCCTGTATTATTGGCATCTACATTCTGCGATAATCCATCGCCATCGGTATCCGTGAAATTGTCAATTATGCCATCACCGTTTGTATCTACACCTCCCGCTTCCGCTACATCTGTTATACCATCATTATCGCTGTCCCTGTCAATAAAATCAGGCACACCATCACCATCTGAATCTAATTGTGTATTACATCCGTTGGCATTGAGCGCTCCATAATCAGCATCCTTCCAGTTTACGATACCGTCATCATCATCATCAAAGGCAGGATCTTTTCCACCAGGCATGCAGCTAAAGTTTGCTGCTCCGTTTCCGCAAATTTCCACCACATCTACTATACCATCATTTTCATCATCAATATCTATATCATCCGGGATGCCGTCATTATCTGTATCACGTTTTATCAGAATTCTCACTATAGCAGTATCACACTGGCCTTCCATATCACAGATAGAATAGACAAATTGATCCTTGCCAATATAATTATTTGCGGGTGTGTACTTTATCGTATTACCTTGCTGAGTAGTTGAGCCATTGCTCAATACTGTTGTTGTACCATAACCCGGTGTACTCACTACCGTAATCAGTCCACTGGCTGGAAGGCCGGAACCAAAGAAGTCATTATTCAGAACGCTAATAGTGACGGCCTTGTTTTTTAACGTAGTAGCATAATCCCATACCGCTTCTGGCTTGTTATCTATTAAGATATATGCCCATGATCTTGCCTGTGGCGTTACAGGTGCTACACATCCTGCGGGTGCAACAATGGCGCTCGTTATCTGATATTCAAAAGAGTCAAGACTTACTGTATTATTCACCGGCTCGTATTTTACCAAGCCATTGCTTAGCGGTAGTGCAGTGCCTTTTGCGGCGCCGGTAAATATGACTACTGGGGCAATAATATCATGGCCGTCCGGATCATAGTCATTGGTAAGCACATCCGCATACAAAACACTGTTTCTGTTTATCCTAAATGTGTCACGCAACGCTACCGGGTTGTTATAAGCTGCAGGGTTTCTGAATGTTATGGTTACGGTTGCAGGTGAAGCACTTATAGCATCGTAAACATCTTTTACAAAATAGGTAAACGTTATCGGATTATTTATAGTGAGCCCTCCTGATGGAGGCGTATAATTCAACTGTGTGTTATTATTGGTTAAAGCCAAAGACCCGTTGGCAGCAGCCAGTTGAGTGAAACTGGAGATGAATAATGCCTGACCTT
>JANPHE010000229.1:0-6700 GCA_031424295.1 Segetibacter sp.
TGTAAAAGAACGAGTGAAGAAAATGAGTGCCAATACACCCATCGTTTATGGCAATCTGGAGACGTTTGATATAGTAGGGGGCGATAGAGACAAAGGCGCATTTATGTCGCCAATATTAATGCTGAATAGTGAACCTTTTAAATACAAAGACAGCCACGAGGTAGAAGCATTTGGACCTGTAAGTACATTGATGCCATATAGTAAATTAGAAGAGGCGATTGAATTATCTAAAATGGGTAAAGGATCTTTGGTGTGCTCAATTGTAACCAATGAAACCAACACTGCACGGGATTTTACAATAGGTGCAGCAAGCAATCATGGCCGTATATTAGTGCTCAACAGAGACAGTGCAAAAGAGAGTACCGGACATGGTTCCCCAATGCCATTAATGGTTCATGGTGGGCCGGGAAGGGCAGGAGGAGGTGAAGAAATGGGCGGTTTGCGTGGCGTAAATCATTACATGCAGCGGGTGGCAATACAAGGTTCGCCTACTATGATTACAGCTATATCGGAGGTTTATCAATATGGCGCCAAGCAAATTGAGAAAGACATTCACCCGTTCAGAACGCATTTTGAAGAATTGGAGATCGGGGAAACGTATGTAACGCATAAGCACACCGTTACAGAAGCCGATATTGCTGCTTTTGCTCAGATTTCCGGCGATAATTTTTATGCGCATGTAGATGCTACTTCTTTGGAGGGGACTATTTTTACAGGTCGGGTGGCTCATGGATATTATATTCTATCCAAAGCGGCAGGCATGTTTGTTGATCCAAGAAAAGGCCCCGTATTGTTGAATTATGGATTGAATGAATGTCGTTTTACCAAACCCGTCTATCCCGGGATGACTATTGGCGTAAAGCTGACCGTTAAGGAAAAAGTAGCACAGGAAAAGAGGAGTGAAGAGGATATTGCAAAAGGGATCGTAAAATGGTTGGTGGATGTATATGATGAAACAGGCGAAACAGTTGCCATTGCCACCATTCTTACGATGGTAAAAAAGAAAGATCAAAATGGCTAATTGCTGATGAGGCTATTTTTATCTCGAACATGGGTTTTATTTATTTTTTTTATTATATTAATTCAAAGGAATATAAAATCATAATTTAGTAACGTTTACATCTATTTTTAAACGTAATTTTGTTCAAAACCAATTGTATGAAACTTTTTATAGCCGGGCTTCCAAACGATTTTGATGAAACAGATTTTAGAGAGATGTTTGAATTGTATGGTGATATTACATCGGCAAAATTGATTATGGATAGAGAAACAGGAAAAAGTAAAGCATTCGGTTTCATAGAAATGCCTGATTCTGCACAAGCCTTGGAAACAATAGAAGCGTTAAATGGAGCTTCCATAAAAGGAAAGAAGTTATCTGTTCAACAAGCAGAAGAAAGACCACCGGGCGGTGGTGGTGCCAACAGATCAAACAACAGATCTTTCAACAGAGATAACAATGATGACAATAGGTTTAATAGAAGGTAGGTATCCAATTATAATTTATTGAAGCTCCTTTTTGGAGCTTTTTTATTTGTCATATTGTCTTTGCTAATAAAGCAATTTTATATTTTTAATAGAAAAGTATTACCAAAACTCATACTTCCCTTTGTTTGCCAACAACCAATTTCTTATGAAAAGAATGTGTTCTTTGGTAACATTGTAATCGTCCATATAATTTACAGGTTGATTAGTAGGTTGAACCTTTTGGTAGCCTTCTATAAAATCCTTGTTTTTAATTACGGTCAATAAGTTTGGTACCAGGCCTGCCGATTGATACCTCACAACAGCATTCGGATCATTTCTTACTTCCGACGCCTGCTGATAGGTATGGGTGGTATCCATCCAATCAGCCATCAATGCCATGCTTTCCTGGGTTTCTATGATCGTTTCCAATGCAGTAGCATCCTTTACCATTTCTTCTGAAATCCAGATTCTGCGTTTTACATAATCCTGGTGCCTTTTCAACACTTTTGCTAAATATTCAGATTCGCCTAAGCCAGCCAACGCTATTTCTGCTGTTTCAACATCGAATGGCGGCTTATATCCAGATTTCATTTCGCGTTTAATTATCGGGATAGCCTCCTTTAAGTTAGCAAGTGAAACAAAGAATAAAATCTCATCCTGAACAGGTGCTTCTTTAATCTCCTGTTCCTTTACACTTTTAAAAATATTCACCGCACTGTCATACATTCTCCTATAGACGGAATCGTATACAACCCGATATTTAATGGAAACTTTCTTTGCCTGTTCCTTGGCAAAATTCTCAGCTACTTTTTTAGGAACATCCTTTGATATTACCTGAGCAGCCAACTGCTTTTTATAAACTGAATCATACACCATTTTTTCCCGATCCTTAATTCCTTTGGCAGTGGTTAAAATCCAATCCAAATAAAGTCGTTCAAAATGCTCTTTGTAGCCACGGTCGAGTTTGGAACGTATTTCCTGAGGTGTCCAATCCCTTTTTAATAATTGTAAAAGTTTGTTTTTAATATCAGTCGTTAAGTTCAATCCGGGCCGTAAACCACCTGCCGAAATTCGCTGCATGGAATCAGTATGGTATCTCGAAAGCGCCTTCAATAATAGTGTAGAATCGTAATACTTTCTTTTTGGAAAAGATTGACTAAAAACGCAAAAAGGGATCATGAATAAAATGACCAGTTTACAGTATTTCATTATTGTTTCTGCTTTGATTTGGATAGTATTTCTTCTCTTCGAAATAATTTGATATATGCTTCCACATCAAAATATGGCCTTGTATTAAGTAACACTCCATTAATCTTTTCCATCTTTTTTGTTTTCATTTATTGGTAATGGAACCATTCGTCCTCCATCATTTCCTCTATCACCTTTTTCGTGATATTCGGCATCTCCATTTACATTCCAAACATTGTACAATGCTGATCCGGCATGAATGTTTTTTGCAGCTAAAATGGCCGTCATCATGCTATGATCCTGGTTGTTGTATTTATGCATTCCATTCCTGCCTACAAGATACAATCCCGGGTATTGCTCCAATTCTTTTCTTACAATATTAATGTGCTTTTTATAGTGCTTGTCATATACGGGATATGCTTTGGGCTGTCTTACAACGCATCCATCTTCAACTGCTGAAGCCACCCCAAGTCCTATTTGTTCCAGTTCTTTTTTACCCAATTCAATTAATTCAGCATCGCTGCTATTCCACATGCCATCACCCTCAAAACAGAAATATTCCAAACCAAAACAAACCATCGTTTCATCAGGAACCATATACGGACTCCAGGATTTAAAATTCTGAATCCTTCCAACTTTTACAGAAGGATCATGTATGTATATCCAATTGTCATTAAAGGTGTTGCTATCTTTCATAATGAGCACTACGGTCAAAAAATCCCGGTAACTTAAATTATTGGCTGCATCTAAAGCATCATCAGATACTTTTGGAGCTAAATTTCGTACCAGATCTCGCATTGGTGCTGACGAAATCACAAAATCAAAATAGTCGGATGTAGAACCGTTGTCCATCACAACCTGCCATTTATCATCTTGAAAAGCCAATCCTAATACACCATTTCCCATTTGTAATATGCCGCCCAACTCTTTTATTTTTTTGGCACAGGCATCCCACATCATCCCAGGACCATACTTCGGATAGCGGAAAGTATCTATCAATGTTTTGATGGCTTTCCCATTTCCTTTTTTTGGTTTAATTAAGGCGTTTTTTATAGCCGAGGAAAGAGACAACCCCTTAATCCTTTGCGCTGCCCAATCAGCCGATATTTCGTTTGTTGGTATTCCCCAAACCTTTTCAGTATAAGTTTTAAAAAAAATATTGAACAATCGCTTTCCAAACTGGTTAGAAACCCAATCTTCAAAATTTTGAGGGTGTTTTACAGGTACTATCTTTGCTTTTAGAAAACTGGCAACACATTTTGTTGTCTCTAGAAGACCTAATTTTCGCATGGCTTCTATCGCCATTAATGGATAAGAATAAAACTGCTTATTGTAATATATTCTGGAACTTCTGGGTCGATCTATTAAATCATCTCCCAAAATTTCAGTCCACAAACTTTCTATTTCTTCAGATTTTGAGAAAAATCGATGACCGCCAATATCAAAATGGTAACCTTTATATGTTTCAGTTCTGGAAATACCTCCAACGTATTTTTTGTCCTTTTCAAAAATGAATACTTCATGACCATACTTACAAAGCATATAGGCAGCAGTAAGTCCAGCAGGTCCGGCACCTATTATAGCAATCCTCTTCTTTTCTGCCATAGGTGACAAATATAAAGGTTTGATGTTTGAAGTTTGAAAATAGTGCTTGGAACAGACACATTTTATGATCATAACGGAAGTCAATCTTTGATAATAGCGATTGTTGTAATTAATAAAATTAATTTTAATGTAACATTGGTCAAAATGATATTTTACAGAAGTGGCAATCGAAGTATTTTTCAAATATAATTGTCAAAAGTTTGGGTATATATAAGGCAAATTAATATTTTTAAATCGATGTTTTTTCCTTTCACTTCCGCCTAAAACTTCGATTTTCGGTTGAAATAAATCCGTATTACATAGATTTGCAGCCAACACGGTATAATGACTATTATAATTATTCTCATTTTAATTCTTTTAAACGGGGTTTTCGCTATGGCAGAAATTGCATTGATATCTGCCCGAAAAACAAGATTGGAAGTACAGGCGAACAAAGGAGATGTTCGTGCAAAAGAAGCATTAAGGCTTGCTAATCACCCAGATACATTTTTATCTACTGTACAAATTGGCATTACCTTAATGACCATACTTACAGGTATTTTTTCTGAGGATACAGTAAAACAAAGCCTGATTGAATACATTAATACATTCCCTGCATTTTTGCACTACAGCGAAAGTATGGCTACAGTTATAGTGGTTTTTTGCATAACCTATTTATCCCTTGTAAGTGAGTTGGTTGGTAAAAAGGTAGGGTTGTCGATGCCAGAATCAATTGCTAAATCAGTAGCTGCCCCTATGCGTTTTTTGTCTATTGTCACACATCCATTTATTTGGTTGTTGAGCAAAAGCACAAAATTAATTTCTAAGATATTCAAAATAAAAACGAATGATTCTTCAGTAACTGAAGAAGAAATTAAAGCCATGATCAGCGAGGGAACTGAAACCGGAGCAATAGAAGAAACTGAACAGGAGATTATTCAGCGGGTATTTCATTTAGGAGATAGAAATATTACTTCTCTAATGACCCACAGAAGCGATTTGGTTTGGATGGATGTGAAGAATAAGGTCGTTGATATTAAGCAAAAAATGAGGGAAGTGGTACACACCAGTTATCCTGTTTGTGAGGGCCAAATTGACAACATAAAAGGTATTGTATCTATCAAAGACATTTTGTTAGCAGATGATGAAACACCACTAACAGAAATGATGACACCCGGATTGTATGTTCCTGAAAACAATACGGTTTACCAGGTACTCGAAAAGTTTAAGAAGCATAATTCAAGCACTTGTTTTATAGTGGATGAATATGGAAGCCTCGAAGGAATGATGACATTGAATGATATTTTGGAAGCTATTGTTGGTGACATTGCTCCTGGCGATGAGGATGATTGGGAAATTTTAAAAAGGGAAGATGGCACCTATTTGGTAGATGCTCAAATGCCGTTTTATGACTACTTAAGCAGGTTTCAACGCACAGAATATATAAGCGACGAAGAATTGGAATTTAATACTGTTGCAGGTTTTCTTCTCCATCTCTTAGGATCAATTCCTCAAACCGGAGATAAAGTAAATTGGAAAGATTTTGACTTTGAAATTATAGATATGGATGGTAACAGGATTGACAAAATTTTAGTTACCATCTCTGATGTATTGAGAAGTGAAATGGAAGATGATGAGTAATGTTTTTTGCCATTAATATTCATCAATCTGTAAATCAACCTATCGCCTTTATACTCATCATTAATAATTGACTTTTACTTTAATCAAATATTTTAGCAGGTTCCTTTAATTCAATTCACAAAGACGGTACTTATCTTACTTTACATTATTCTGGATGAACCTATTCAATTCCGTTTTTGAAGCATCAAAGGTGAAGATGGTTCCAACCTTAAAATAATTGCTTTTGTCGAAGGTTTTGGTATAGGCATATTTCGCAAACTGTAATTTAGAATCTTCAAAACTAAATTGACCGCACACTTCCATAACCTGGTCTGTTGAAAGGCAATTGGTGGCTGCAATTGTTTTGGCAGTTTCCAATTTGGTTTCATCAAAACTAGCGGCCTCAATGGTTTGTTTGGCACTTAAAAAGTCAGCTGCTGCCATAGGGCGCCGGCATCCATTATTGTTTGGATAATAATTGTTTTCGTGATGATGAATATGACAAGTTTCATCAGGAATAAATCCATAACTACCAATATAATCGTTCAATGCTTCCATCATCGCATTTGTTCTCATGGCATTGAAAACAATGTCATAATTCTGCTGATCAGGACAATTAAGGTAACTTTTTTTTGCTATTGACAGCCGGTCTGCATTCAATGGGAGGGCCATGCATAACTTATACACCTGATTGGCAGTAAGGCAATAAGTTGAAGCAAGTTGGAATGCTTTGCTTCGCTTTCTGCTTGTTGACTGTTGCTTTAGTTTAGTCAGCTCTCTGCTGAAATCAGAACTGGAAATAGGAGTGTTGCAGTAATACGGTTCTTCGAAATGGATATTAGCG
>JANPHE010000230.1:0-11781 GCA_031424295.1 Segetibacter sp.
CGTGAAGAAAGTTCTCAACGGCTGAAGAAATTGCTGGAAGAAGCAGCAAACACTCCTTTAAAAAATAGAACAAATCAAATGGTAGGCGACTTTTATACGTGTGCTATGGATAGCATTGCTATAGAAGCTGCTGGCATTAAACCTATAAAATCACAGTTGGATAAAATAGCTGCGCTTACAGACCGATTATCTGTATTGGCTGAAATAGCCAATCTGCGTACAATGGGTTTTGGTAGCCCTTTGTTTAGGATGTCAGTTGATCAGGACGATAAGAATGTAAACAAATATATTCCTCAATTATCACAAGGTGGCACTTCACTTCCTGATAGGGATTACTATTTAAAAAATGACCCTCGGAGTAAGAAAATAAGAGAAGCCTATAAAGTGTATTTGAATAAACTATTTTCTCTTGCCGGCGAGTCTCCTGAAGCTGCTGCTAATAGTGCAGATGCCATCATGCGGATAGAAACATCTCTTGCCAAAGTACAGTATAGTCGAGTAGAAATGAGAGATCCGTATAAAACCTACAATAAATTTTCAGTAAAAGACTTTAGTTTAACTACACCTGATATGAATTGGGAAAACCTGTTTGCAATAATGCAAGTAAAAGGTGTAGACAGCATTATAGTTGACAATCCCGGATTTTACAAAAGTGCAGATGTTATGCTGGGTGCATTGCCCCTCAATGACTGGAAATGTTATTTGCGTTGGAATATGCTGAAAAGCAGTGCGCCATATTTAACTTCGGCATTTGTTGATGCAAGTTTTTCATTTAATCAAGTAATAAATGGACAAAAGGTGCAAACTCCCAGGTGGCAAAGAACAGCTAGTTTAATAGATGGTAGTTTAGGTGAAATGTTGGGGCAATTGTATGTAGAAAAATACTTTAAGCCCGAGGCAAAAGAAAGGATGAAAGCATTGGTAAACAACCTAGCTTTAGCATTTGAAGATCGCATTAAAAGGCTGGATTGGATGAGTGAGGTTACCAAAGTAAAAGCCCTTGAAAAACTACATTCATTTACTAAAAAAATAGGATACCCTGACCAATGGAAAACATACGATGGGGTAACCATCAACAGCAAAGATTTCTTAGGCAATTTACAAAGTACCAGCAAGTGGTCTTATCAGGAAATGGTAGGCAGAATGGGGAAACCTGTAGATCGTACCCGCTGGGGAATGACACCTCCTACTATCAATGCTTATTACAATCCATCAAACAATGAAATTGTATTTCCTGCCGCCATTTTGCAATTTCCGTTTTTTGATTTTGAAGCAGACGATGCCATTAATTATGGCGGCATTGGAGGGGTGATAGGCCACGAGATGACGCATGGTTTTGATGATCAGGGAAGGCAATATGCTGCGGATGGCAACTTACAGGATTGGTGGACTAAAGAAGATGCAGACAACTTTAAAAAACGTGCAGATCAGGTGGTTTCTCAATACAATAACTATGTAGTATTAGATACATTGCATGTAAATGGAAAACTTACACTTGGAGAAAACCTTGCCGACCTTGGAGGATTAAGCATGGCTTATGAAGCGTTTTCAAAAACACCTCAATTTAAAGATGGTAAATTGATTGATGGCTTGACGCCTGCACAAAGATTTTTTCTTAGTTGGGCGCAAATATGGCGCAACAATGCACTCCCCGAAACGCAGGCACAGTTGATACTTACAGACTCCCATTCTCCCGGTATGCACAGGGCTAATGGTGCAGTAGTGAATATGGATGAGTGGTACACAACATTTGACGTGAAGGAAGGAGATAAAATGTTTCTTCCTGCTGAAAAGCGAATACATGTTTGGTAAAAATTAATGATAATGATGGATGAAAGATTGTTTTGATTTACGTAAAGGCTTCTTCGGAAGCCTTTACGTTTTATTAGCACCGTTCTTTAAGTTGGCACAACCAATGGGTTTCCCTCTGTCGTCAAAAAGATATAGTTTTGTTATCTCTTTTTTGTTAACACAATTCAGTTTTAAGCTTTTTGTATTTTCCTTCGTTTTCTATTCAATTTTTATTTCAATTAACAACTATGGCAAGATTCTACAATTAGCAGATAGTAATTATAAAAAGCGATAAAAATTCCTTTAAACAATGATTAGTAGTTTACCTTTTCTAAATACTTGACTTCAATGTGCCCCATTAATCATTAAGTTCAAATTATTACTTTACAATGACCTTCAACAATACTTCTGGACATTAAAAAGAAATAAAGCTGCAAGCTTGAAATGTATGAAAGTTGCCGATTAATTGAATGAAGTATGTACAATTTGAAACAAATACCCCCATTCACCAATAATAATATAATTAGCCTATTCAAACAGATACTTCTCGATTACTGATACTAAACAAATACCACCGGTTATACAGGGAACGCCTTCATATATTATTACTAATTCTTCAAAGAAACAAAATGTGTAATTTAGATAAGCTAGAATTAAAATATTCTTAGTAGAAATGTGTAAATTTACCTAAACTTAGTTTCCTTAACCATCTCTTAATAAACCATCTGCGCTATGAAATTGCACAAATCCTTTTTTTTGTTTTTATCCTTATTTTTAGGCGCTTATTATTCATTTGCCCAGCAAGGATATGTTCATCATAAAACCCGCAATGCATACAGGGCAAATCATGAGCGAATTTTTTCGGGAGTTGAATCGCTATCAAGCTTTGAAATAAAAACGGACGGCACTCTTTGGGTATGCGGTGGAAATGCTAACGGCGTTTTGGGAGACGGAACTACCAACCCTAAAAGTACTCCTGTACAAATAGGAAATGACAAATGGAGAATGATCGCCGGCGGAAAACATACACTTGGAATAAAGGCCGATGGTACTTTGTGGGGATGGGGATACCAAATTTGGACACAAGTTGGAAGCACAATTACTGTAAATAGTAGTACACCTGTACAAATGGGCGTTGACAATAATTGGGTTTATGTTTCAGCAAGTTCAAAACATGCCTTAGGTTTAAAATCAGATGGAACTGTTTGGGCTTGGGGCATTAACAATTCAGGACAATTGGGAGATGGTACAAATACCAGCAGGCTATATCCTTTACAAGTTGGCACAGATAATAAATGGGTTACTATAGATGCGGGTGTCAATCATTGTGCGGGGATAAAAAGCGATGGTTCACTATGGACCTGGGGAAGCAGTTATTTTGGGCAATTAGGTGACGGAACTATTAATAACAAGAATACACCCATTAGAATAGGAAGTGATAACAATTGGGTCACCGTTTCATGTGGCAATGCAAATACAGTGGCATTAAAAACCGATGGTTCACTTTGGTCATGGGGAGGAAATATAGACGGCGTTATTGGCGATGGAACTTTTATTGACAGGCCGTCTCCTACTCAAATTGGATTGACAAAAAAGTGGATTTCAATATCAGCCGGTTTCAATAATTCTTATGCCATTACAAATGATGGTTCTTTGTGGGGTTGGGGAACTAATATATTAGGTTCATTACCAAATGGTTCCACTTCAAAACAAAATGTACCAATTCAGATAGGAAATGAAAATACCTGGACAGCAGTTGTCAAAGGTGTGCAACACACACTGGCAACAAAGGCTGATGGAACGGTTTGGGCTTGGGGCAGAAACATAGAAGGGCAGATAGGTATAGGTTCATCAAGCAATACTTTTATAATCGTTCCAACTAATTATAGCAATAACCAGATAGGAAGCAATAGTGTAACCTTGGGGGCAAATCATACATTGGCTATCAACCTCAATGGTTCATTGTGGGCATCTGGGAACAATACATTCGGTCAGTTGGGAGATGGTACCAACCAATCAAATTTCATTCGTACAAAGATTGGGCAAGATAATAGCTGGATAAGTATAGCTGCAGGTGCAGAACATACAATTGGCCTCAAAAATAATGGCACATTGTGGAGTTGGGGAAATAATTTAAACGGGCAGCTAGGCAATGGTAGTACGATAAATAAAAACATACCAACACAAATAGGAACAGATAACAATTGGACAACCATCAGCACAGGTAAAAATCATTCAATAGCTTTGAAAGCAGATGGAAGTATGTGGGCTTGGGGTGCCAATGCAAAAGGACAATTGGGAGATGGATCAACAACAGATAAAATAAGCCCTATTCTAATTAGCGTTGATAACAAATGGATAAGCACTATAGCAGGAAATAATTTTTCTATCGCTTTAAAAAGCGATGGTACGCTTTGGTCATGGGGCAATAATTCCAATGGTCAGTTAGGAAACAATTCAGCAACCGATGCATCTAGTCCTCAACAAATTGGTACGGATAATAAGTGGGTAAATATTGCTGTTGGAATGGCACACTGTCTTGCCCTAAGAAGTGACGGCACACTTTGGGCATGGGGTCTAAATAGTTTTGGGCAATTGGGCGATGGTACTTTAGTTCAAAAAAATATCCCAACCCAAATAGGAACAGATAACAATTGGATCAACATCTCCGCTTCTGCAAAGAATTCATCAGCATTAAAAACAAATGGCAGCTATTGGGCTTGGGGTTCGAACACCAACGGAGAATATGGTAGCGGCAACAATACTGATGCTTTATCACCACTACAAATAATGTCACAGTCAGAAGTGGCAGCAATGTATTCGGGAGGAGGATCTGGCAATCAGCACGTCGCTGTCATTAACCTTGACAGAAGTACACTATGCCTCACAGGAAATAATAATGACGGGCAATTGGGAAATGGCAATAATCTGAACACTAATACTTTTGTTTGCAATGTTTCAATTTTGCCACTCACATTAATTTCTTTTATCGCAGAAAAAAGAGAAAGTCACGTAATCATAAACTGGAACACAACTTCAGAATTAAATACAGCATATTTTATTGTAGAAAGAAGTACAACTGGTTATGATTTTGAAGCAGTAGGCCAATTGTCTGCTAAGGGGAATAGAAACAATGCTTACCAGGTAACAAACGACTTAACATCTGTGAAGACAAACGTGTTGTATTACAGATTAAAAATGGTTGATAAAAACGGATTGTTTACTTATAGCAAAGTCATTGCTATGAAAATTGCAAATGAAAGTAGTCATTTAGCGGTTTATCCAAACCCAATAAATGGAAATACCTGCCTTATAGAATCAGCTTTTGATTTGAGGCAAAAAGTCAATTATACAATATACAATGGAGAAGGCCGCTCCATACAAAATGGCACCTTATCGAGCCATCAGCAACTGATTGACTTATCTACAATTAACAAAGGCGTTTATTACATTCAATGTAGCAATGGTCAAAAAACAATAATGGTCAAATTGTAAATTGCTCACTTCGCCAACTATCAATTGATGCTCAAAACATTTGTCACCAAAGAAAAGGTGCCAAATGTTGGATGCTTTCTGAAATAATTTTTAAGTATTCAAATGATGCAAGTAGCTAAATCAGCTATGTTTGTCTGAAAAATTTTTCTATACCCTGTGTCCGAAAGTAACAAAACAACAAATAGTAAAATAGCCTTACTCCTTTTGCCAGGAAATCTGCAAAACTCATGGAATTTTGTTAAGCTGCTATTCATTGAAAAATCTAAAGAAGGTATTACACTAAAAAATGAACCGTTTGAGCTCAAGCATTTAAAAAAACACTTCAATCACCTACCAGGAGATGCACAATTTATAATCAAACATTTTACAGAGGAAAGATTTGAAGCAGAGATCGAAACCACAAACGAAACTTACCGAAAATTACGAAAAGATATCCCATTTGATGAATTTAGCAGGAAAGCTGCGGTAAAATATGTTTATGACACATTACATGCATTGCGGCCATATTTCTTCATCTTAAAATTCTATACTCAAATAGCCAATGGAAAAAATAAATACTTGACTTCCCCAATTACAATCAGTTCAGAAAAACCCATACTCTCTTTTGAAGTAACAAAAATATTGAATAAGCTACACCTTATCACCTACATAACATTGAATGGACGAAAAACCGGAATGGAAGCTTTTCAACGTACATTCTTTTTTCTAATAGACAATAGCACTTATTATCTATTTTCTTTCAAAGATTTTCAAACGCTTGAACGTTTAAACAACAATCGGTTAAAAGGCACAAATGTTTCTGCACTAAAAGAAACCGTCATCAGTTTAGAAGACGAAGATTACAAAGTAAACAGGAACGATCATTTTGAAAAGAAAACTATTGAAGTCCCCCCCACTCCTCGTATCCTGCTTAGCGAACTGAACAATGCATTTTTGATGCTAACACCGCAATGGTCATATGATGGCATTATTATAGATGGCGTATTTAAACCATTTTATGATACCATTATTAATGGGGAGGAAATAACCATAGTGAGAAACAAACAAAGCGAAGAACAATTGATCAATAAAATCGTCGCTTTGCATCCAAATTTTACCAGCCAACGAAATGGCTATTATTATGTTTCTTTTGCCGATGCACAAAAGAAGCAGTGGTTCTTAAAAGCTTATCACTATTTATTAGAAGAAGAAATAGAATTATTAGGGATGGATATGCTGAGTCATTTTCGCTATAGTCCCTATAAGATAGAAACACGTCATACAATTACAAACACAAAGGGAAATACCCTTCTGCTCGATTTACAAGTAACTTTTGGAAGTGAAATAATTAAGCTAATTGAGTTGCAAAAAATGATGCTTGCCGGTCAAAAAGCTGTCATGCTTAAAGACGGTAGCTTAGGTATGTTGAACGAAGATTGGCTACATCAATATGGCACCATGATCCGTCATGGCAAAGTAATGAAAGATAGCCTGGAGATTTCGAAATTCATGACAGTCACTTTGAAGGATGAAAGTGAAAGTAGCCTATTGTTCAAACCTGTTTTTTCTCAGGAATGGTGGAAAAAATGGCGACAATGGCAACTGGAAGAAAAGATCATTTATGAACTACCAACTTCAGTAAAAGCAACATTGAGGCCTTACCAGCAGCGAGGTTTTGAATGGCTTACTTTATTATCCGAAATAGGTGCCGGTGGTTGCCTGGCTGATGATATGGGATTGGGAAAAACATTACAAACTATTTGTTTTTTAGCTCGCTTTCAAGAAAAAAATCCTGATTGCATTCATTTAGTAGTAGCGCCATCTTCACTTATGTATAATTGGCAAAAGGAGTTTCAAAAATTTGTACCACACTTAAATATAATCGTACATCATGGCAATAGCAGAAGTGCAGAAGAAGCATTATCAGGCAGGCACCAAGTTGTAATTACCAGCTATGGTACATTACGCAGTGATGCCGCTAAACTGTTGCCTATGCAGTATGGCCTCGCTGTAATAGACGAAAGTCATAACATCAAAAATCCTACGGCTCAGATTACTGCGGTGGTTCAGCAACTGAATGCCTTGGTTCGTATAGCACTTAGCGGTACACCTGTCATCAACAATACTTTTGATCTTTATTCTCAACTAAATTTTTCATTGCCAGGAATGTTTGGTAGTCGCGAATTTTTTAAACGCGAATATGCCGATGCCATAGACCGTGATCAAAATCAGGAAAAAATAGCGGCTTTGCAAAAACTGACTGCACCTTTTATTCTGCGTCGTACTAAAGAACAGGTAGCCCCTGATCTTCCGGAAAAAACGGAAAGTATTTTGTGGTGTAACATGAGCCGAGAACAACAGAACTTGTACAATGACATGCAAGAACAAATCAAAGGGAACATTTTTAGCGATATCAAAAAAAGTGGGTTTGCGAAAAGTAAACTAGCAGTCATTCAAGGCATCATGAAGCTTCGGCAAATATGCAATTCGCCTTTGCTTTTACCAGCAGACGAAAGAATGAACGTGACCAAATCAGTAAAGACAGAAATATTGATGGAAGAACTGGGACATGTATTGAAAACCCACAAAGCCCTGGTGTTTTCGCAGTTTACAACAATGCTGGATATATTAGCATATGAATGTGATAATGCCGGCATTGATTACTTTCACTTTGATGGAAAAACGCCTCCTGCAAAAAGAATTGAAATGGTAACATCCTTTCAACTAAAAGAGAGTACCACCAACCTATTTTTGATTAGCCTTAAAGCAGGAAACAGCGGTATCAACCTAACGGCTGCTGATTATGTATTTCTTTTTGACCCTTATTGGAACCGGGCAACCGAACAGCAAGCCATAGACAGGACCCACCGTATAGGGCAAACCAATAAAGTGTTTGCATATAAAATTATTTGTAAAAACACAATTGAAGAGAGAATTATTCAACTGCAAAATAGAAAACAAAAAATAGCGGATGAATTAATATCGGAAGATGATGGATTTATTAAATCGTTAACAGAAGAAGATTTGCAGTTCTTGCTTGGGAATTAATTTGAGCTCGTAACGCAACCCAGCTATACATTTTTTAATTTTTTTATATTAATTCATGTCTAGAAATCAAATGGCATCCTGTCCGAAATTGATTTGATAGGAAGATAAGTTCTCGGCTTGGCATTTCCAACCAGCAAAGGCATGTTGAGGATGTCAATTAGTTTTGGCTTTTTACGCTGGTTACATTCAATAGTTTTTAGTTGGGTTGGGTAAATGATTATTTGCAGTGCCATGATAAAATCGACTGTTATCCTACCGCTGTTTTTAAGTGGGCAGTTAAATCAGCAGTTGCCGACCGCTGCTGAATTACTTTTTGTACCTCTTATGGCAATGTCTCTTCTGTACTTTTGGCAGCTACAGCCAAGCATTGATCGTCTTGTAAAGCAGTATTGAAAAGACTTCCATTGTTATCACTTGAAGTTGTCGGAAACTTCGGATGTTCATTTCCCTAATAGCAATGCAGGACTATTACATCGTCTTTCCCAAATAGCAACTAGACGATTGACTGTTTTCGGATCGCAACAAAAATTGTATTGATAAAGGATTCCTAATAGGTAAAACTAGTAAAGCCTTATAAGTAATGAATGTACATATTTTCACGAATTTGCTGTATCACTTTTCAATCGGTCGACCATCTTTATGTTTGATGATCATTCCATCCAATGCAATCCTACCGCTTATGGATAGCAAGCCTGATTGGGATTAAAAATATAAAACGTAACGCTCTATTATCACGTCTCATGAAATCGACTTCGCCATTTTTAACCAACGATTTTCATATGTCATTTCTACTTCAAGGGTGTTTAATACCAAAAAAGGTAATTTGGTTATGGCTTATTTTATGGTACTTAACTACACTTTTTTTGTGCTTCAATTTGATTTTACATGCCGCTATTAAAATTTTATAACCTAATAATAATAGATGAAAAGATTTTAGTTTTTTAAAGTTCTAAATTAAAAATCTAAAAATTGCAGAAATTTATCAATGCTCCGTAACCTCCATTAAAAAAGAACCATTTGTTATATTAATCGAATTGTTAGTTATTGTATCTACAACCTGATAAGAAAAAGTGCCCTTTAAGGTATTCAACATCGTACTTGCCTGAAATGTACCTCTTTGAAAAGTAACCTGTCCGGTATAAATATTATTAGTTGAGTATCTTTTTAAATCTGCTGGGTTTGTATAATAGCCCTTATTTATATTATTTAATAAGTAATTGCCATCGGGTAATACGTTAGCCTTTACAAAAAAACCGGCAGAGGCATATAGTTTAGATACATTAACGTACAGGGCAGTATCTCCGTAAAGGTCACAGGTAAAGATGTTATTATTTACACCCGATCCATTCTCAATGACCGTCTCTGTTCCATTTATTGTGAACTTATAGTACGCTCCAAGCAATTGCTTATTTTGCTCTTTTTCACATCCAATCAAGCTTACAGATATCAAAATCAAAAGGAAAAGGTATTTCATAAAAGTATAATTAAATAAATATAGAACGAATCTGCGCTATTGTTTATTAAATAAATGTGAGAATTTCTGCTTGTTGATAACTCATTCTCTATCTAAAAGATTTCACCTTAAACGCAATTAGGTAAATTACTACCAACATATGAAATTATCCTTGTGGTGTATAATTGCATATAATCATCAAATATCCCATTTCATTGTTACTTTTGCCGTTTATTCAAATGCCTAAATAAAGTATTTCTTACAAATTAGGCGAAACAGGCATTTTCAAATACAAACAAACCCGGTTACTTAAATGAAAAACCTCAGGAATTTTTGCATCATAGCTCACATTGATCACGGTAAAAGTACGCTTGCCGACAGGCTATTGGAATTTACACACACCATTAGCGACAGAGACATGCAAGCCCAAGTACTTGACGACATGGATCTGGAACGCGAAAAAGGGATCACCATTAAGAGTCATGCCATACAAATTGATTATAAGCTAAATGGACAGCACTATGTATTCAACTTGATTGATACTCCAGGTCACGTTGACTTTAGCTACGAAGTTAGCCGTGCCCTTGCGGCTTGCGAAGGTGCATTGCTATTAGTAGATGCATCCCAGGGTATTCAGGCACAAACAATCAGTAACCTTTATTTGGCAATAGATAATAACCTAGAAATCATACCCGTGTTGAACAAAATAGACATGGAAGGTGCAATGATTGATGAAGTTAAGGACCAGATAATTGAGTTAATTGGATGCAAAGATGAAGATATCTTAATGGCAAGTGCAAAAAACGGCATTGGAATAGAAGAAATTTTGGCTGCTATTGTTGAGCGTATTCCTGCTCCTAAAGGTGACCTAAATGGACCACTTCAAGCATTAATTTTCGATAGTGTTTATAATAGTTTCCGTGGGATAATTATCTATTATAGAATTGTAAACGGTATATTGAAGAAAGGCGACAAAATAAGATTTGCCAGTACTGGTCAGGATTATTTTGCAGATGAGGTTGGTGTATTGAAATTGACCATGACCCCTAAAGATGAAGTAAGGGCTGGTGATGTGGGATACATTATTACTGGAATTAAGATTGCTAAAGAAGTAAAAGTAGGTGATACCATTACACTCGCTAATAACCCCGCTGAAATGATCAAAGGTTTTGAGGAAGTAAAACCAATGGTTTTTGCAGGTATTTTCCCGGTTAATACCGACGAATTTGAGGAGTTGCGGGACTGTATGGATAAACTCCAACTTAATGATGCTTCGCTGACTTTTGAATTGGAAACTTCTCAAGCATTAGGATTTGGTTTTAGATGTGGCTTCCTTGGAATGTTACACATGGAAATTATCCAGGAGCGATTAGAAAGAGAGTTTAACCAAACCGTAATCACAACAGTTCCTAACGTAAGCTTTGTAGCTTATACCTCTAAAGGTGACAAGTTGGTTGTAAACAACCCTTCTGAGATGCCCGAACCAACAAAACTCGAAAGAATTGAAGAACCATTCATAAGGGCTCAAATCGTAACACTTGCTGACTACATTGGCAATATCATGACCTTGTGCCTTGGCAAACGTGGAAATCTCATCAATCAAAGCTATCTGACTGCTACACGAGTAGAACTTATTTTCGAGATTCCACTTACTGAAATTGTTTTTGATTTTTATGACAAATTAAAAAGCCAAACAAGGGGCTATGCATCTTTCGACTACCACCCTATTGGTTATAGAATTAGCGATATTGTAAAGATGGACATCATGCTGAATGGTGAAAAAGTAGATGCGCTTAGTGCGCTCATTCATAGAGGCCGGGCACAGGATTTTGGAAGAAAACTTTGCGAAAAACTAAAAGAATTATTGCCTAAACAACAATTCCAGATTGCTATACAGGCTGCAATTGGCGCGAAAGTGATAGCAAGAGAAAATATCAGCGCCATGCGAAAAGATGTAACTGCTAAATGTTATGGTGGAGACATTAGCAGAAAACGTAAGTTGCTGGAAAAACAGA
>JANPHE010000231.1:0-2806 GCA_031424295.1 Segetibacter sp.
GTCCGACAAATTGCCTATTTTCACCCATAGTTATTGTTTAAGTGTGGTAACTCGAACATAACAAAAAAGGGTGGCTTTTTTAGCTCACCCTTTCATTTTTTTGTCGGACAATAGTGATTTAAAATAATAATTCTTAAAGGAAGAGGCAAAGCATATTTTTTAAGAATAACAAAACCTGATAACCTTGATATAAACAACTATCGTTATGCTATTGTCACCCATTAATATGCAAACTTTTTATTTTTAATGCTTTTATTTACAATAAACATTCGAATATATATCTTATGAAGAAGTATTTTTTGCCAGCCATGGTTTTGTTGTTATTTGCTTGCCAAAAAGTAAATAGTCCTGCTACAAAAGCAAAATCTCACGATTGTATTGGCTAGTTTAAATGCAGCCTGAACCTCGGATGTTGCAACTGAAACTTTCGAAACAGGAACAAAAACAAGTTATGCCTCTGCTTCGGTTACGCTTACTACCGGTTTGTGGACTTTGAATGATGCTTTAATTGGCAACACTGTTTATGATAAAAATAATGGTTTGCAATCGGTAAGGGTTCGAAATAGCGGTATACTTATAACCAATTTTGATTTTGCTTCAGGCGCTTCCACTGTATCTGTTGCTCATGCTTTATATGGTACAGATGCTGCTGCAACATGGCAACTTTGGTATAGTACAAATGGCGGTGCATCTTACATTCAAATCGGATCTACAATCAATTCTACTGCTGTATTGCAGAAAGCTATTTTTACCATTAATATTTCAGGAAATATCCGTTTTCAAATAAGGAAGACTGATGGAAGCACCAATAGAATCAACTTTGATGATTTTTCCGTTACCTCTTATGTTGCACCTGTAAATAGTCCGGTATTAAGTTCTATTAATCCGGCTGTTGCTACAGCGGGTGGAAGTTCATTTACATTAACAGCTTCCGGTTCCAATTTCTTAACCAGTTCTATAATTAATTGGAATGTAGTTGCGCTTTCAACCACTTATGTAAGTACTAATAATCTTACAGCAATTGTTCCTTCATCAAATATTTCATCAGTCGGGTCAGCTTCCATAACTGTTACTACCGCTGGTGCTGCTGCAAGTTCTGGTATCACCTTTATCATCAATGCTCCTGTTTCAACTTCCAAGCCATATCTATTTGATGCTACAAAGGCAGAGACTGCAGGCAACGCTGATTGGGTGATTAACCAGGATAATAGCACACCTCAAAAAGTACCTACCCCTTTGCAATCAAACATTACTTCTACAACAACTGAAACCTATTGGACAGGTGCTTTATCAAGCTGGGGAATAACATTGGCAAAGGCAGGCCATTTTGTAGAAACATTACCTGCTAGTGGTTCTATAACTTATGGCAATGCAAACAATGCCCAGGATCTTTCTAAATATGATGTGTTTGTAGTAGACGAGCCAAATAAAGTCTTTACTGCTGCTGAAAAAACAGCAATATTAACTTTTGTTCAAAATGGTGGCGGATTATTTATGGTGGCGGATCATACTATTTCTGACCGCAACAATGATGGCTGGGATTCTCCTGAAGTTTGGAATGATTTAATGACAAACAACTCGGTCAAAAACAATCCTTTCGGATTTACTTTTGATCTTGCAAATTTTTCGCAAACTGCTACCAATGTTTGGTCTGGAGCAAGTACCAATCCCATATTAAATGGAAGTGTAGGGGCTGTAAGTCAACTCCAGTTTAACAATGACACTGCAACCAACAGCCAATAGCACTGTGCAAGGTTTGGTTTGGCGCAATACTTATAGTCAAAGCACTAGTAAGGTAATGGTTGCCTCATCAACCTTTGGTGCCGGCCGCGTATTTGTAGTGGGCGATAGTTCTCCCATGGATGATGGTACAGGTGCTTCTGGAAATACTTTGTATGTAAGTTGGTCTTTGTACAGCCACCGGCAGTTGTTTATGAATGCTTCATTGTGGTTGGCTAAAGTGCAGTAATTACATTTGATAGGGGATACACAGTCAGGAATATTTTTCATTATTCAAAAACGATGCTCTAAAAATAGAAGATCTATAACTTTTCCAGTAAATCAACTACACCTTCTCTTTTTAAAATGAGGTATCCAAGTCGGTCGTTGCTAATGCCCTCTTTTAATCGATAACTAAACACAAGTTGTCCATCATCTATCCTTGTTTCGAAATAGTTGAAACTGATATTTTTGTATTGTCGAAGATTATCTGCTATCTCATACAAATGGGTAGAAAGAATGAAAATTGCATTTTTCATTTTCAGTAAACCTTCTATTACAACGGTACTGCATTTCATGGCGTCTTGCACATTGGTACCTTTAAACAATTCATCAATTAGAATGAGCCAGTTTCGGCCATCATTTATTTTGTCAATTGTTTTTTTGATGCGCTGAACTTCATTGAAAAAGTAACTCTCGCCTCGGGTAATATTGTCTTCTACATGAATGTTGCTTAATAGGCCATCAAACAAACTAAGTTGCATGTTGCTTGCAGGTACACCCATTCCCAGGTGAGCTAGATAAACAGCTACACCAATGGCCTTTATGAAAGTGCTTTTTCCAGCCATGTTTGCACCCGTTAAAAATAAAAAATTAGCTTGCTGGTTGAGTTCTAGTTTGTAAGCAACTGGTGTAGATAGCAAAGGGTGATATAGGTTGCTGGCAGATATATAGGGAGTTGATCCAACTTGCATACTCGGAAAGCTAAGGCTAAATGTTTTGCAGGCTTTTGCCATGCTGTACAAAGCATCTAAATGACTATAAAGATCTATTAGTTCAAGTGCTTTTGTTTTAAATTTGTTTTTTA
>JANPHE010000232.1:0-22721 GCA_031424295.1 Segetibacter sp.
GAATATGACCTTCTAAAAACTACCTCCATTTCCAAAATTTAACAATTGAGCAGGCTTTTGCTGCAATGTGGGTTAAAGAACTTTTATTTTTAACCACAGAAGATCATCCAATATAACAAGGATTAAGACGGTTGAGATTCAGTTTCAGTGAACCGATTATTCCCTACCACAGAAGATCATCCACTATAACAAGGATTAAGACCTCTTTATGATGCCCTCAAAAGGATTATCTAATACCACAGAAGATCATCCACTATAACAAGGATAAAGACAAAAAGCACCATGGCAATAAGAGTTCTTTTCATGCCACTAGAAGATCATCCACTATAACAAGGATTAAGACTTTTTTAAGTATTGAAATATTGTTTTTATTTTCACACCAAAGAAGATCATCCACTATAACAAGGATTAGCGGTCCTGGTCTATGCGTTTTGTACCCCGTTGATAGTGACTACCTTCTTTTCTGATCGTGAAGGAGCAAAAATCAAAATAATAAGCTACATTTGTTCACAAATAATAATTGTTCACGTAAACGTGAACACTAAAATTAAGTGAACATGAACGAGCAGGAAATTATACACCTGGCCTTGGAAAATCTTCAGAAAAATACCCGGATCCAGGGAAAGTGGGAGGCATTTGACAATCCGGAACCCGATGGACAACTTATATTGGAAATAGATAACCAGCCCCTCAGGTATAATGTAGAAATAAAAAACGAATTACGAAACCATCATTTGCAACAGATAACTGCGTATAACCGCAAGTACAATCCTTTCATGCTGGTAGCAACGCGGTTATTCCCTAAAATAAAAGAAGAACTAAGGCATAACAACATTGCTTACATGGAGGCCAATGGAAATATATTTCTTAGAAATAAGAAAACCACCTTGTGGATTGACAGCAACAAACCTGTAGAAACAGTAAAAAAAACAGGTAGCAGGGCATTTACCAAAACAGGGCTAAAAGTAGTCTTTCAGTTTATGATAGACGAAAACTGGGTTAACAGACCTTATCGGCAAATAGCAGAGCAAACAGGTACAGGCATAGGCAACATTACCAATATTATTAAAGGTCTTAACCAGGATGGCTTCTTACTTCCTATTGCCAAAAATGAATACAAACTTAACAACAAAAAAGAACTTTTGAATAAATGGATAGCAGCGTATGACATGCGGTTGAAACCAACATTAAAAGTTGGAACATTCCGCTTTTTGAAAGAAGCTGATTTTAATAACTGGAAAAACATTCCTATTCAAAATGGCAAAACATGGTGGGGTGGAGAACCAGCTGGTGATTTAATTACCAATTTCCTGCGACCTGCTGAATTAACCCTATACACTACAGAAACAAGAAATGAACTGATAAAAAATTATCGTTTGATACCTGATGATAAAGGGAACATTAAAATATTTAATAAATTCTGGCAACCGGAAGAAGGATATGATAATGTGACGCCGGTATTATTAGTGTATGCTGATTTGATAAATACCAACGACAGACGCTGCACAGAAACAGCACAAAAGATTTACGATGAGTTCTTACAAAATAAATTATGAAGAGTTACGGCAGCAACCTGAAATAACGGAAATGCTGTCGGCGTTGGAAAGGGGCTTTGAAAAATTTGGTATCGACTTTTATTTAGTGGGTGCTGTAGCAAGAGATGTTTGGATGAGTGGGATAAATAAAATTGCTCCCAGGCGTACAACAGGCGACATTGATTTTGCAGTACTGATAAATGATAAAGGCACTTATGAAGCATTGAAAACCTACATGATAGAAACAGAAGGCTTTCATCCATTTAAAGGCAATGCTTTTGTATTAATATGGAAGGATAAAACAGAAGTAGATTTATTACCCTTTGGTGCAATAGAAGATGAAGAGGGCAAAGTAACAACAAGCGGATTAGGTTTAACTAATATCAGCTTGCAGGGCTTTACAGAAGTGTATGAAGAAGGCTTACCGCAATTAGATTTAGAAGGGATGCACCAATTCAAGTTCTGTACGTTGCCAGGCATAGTTTTATTAAAAATGATTGCATGGAATGACCGGCCTGAAAAAAGAAGAGATGATATAAAAGACATCAGCGATATACTGAACCACTTTTTTAATATGTACGACAATGAAATATGGGATAACCATAGTGATTTGTTTGGCGATGAGGATGCTGACCTGAAAGACATAGCAGCAAGAGTGATGGGAAGGGAAATGAATAAAATTGCTGTGCGAAATAAAAAGCTGTTTACCAGGATTAAGGGAATATTGGATACCAATACGGATGATTTACCCAATAGCAAAATGGGGGCTATAATGGTAGAGTATTTTGGCAATACAGTGGAGGATAATGTGCTGCTGTTGCAACAATTAAAACAAGGATTTATTGAATGACTCTGTCAAAAAAAAGTATTTAGTCCAACAGCAGACCATCCACTATAACAAGTATTAAGACAGTAGGTAAAGGATACTGAAAAATCGAATTTTACGCTTCCACCTATATGGCATCCACTATAACGAGGATGTCGATTTCAATTTGTTGCAAGTAGAATGGAAGTGAAATAGCATCTTTCCCAATTTGCAATACTTGGTAATCATCAAATATTATTTTAGCAATCCTTTGATTTTTTTAGAAACAACCAATAAATCTAATTCTCCTTAATAAAAATTATATTTTACGCTATTAACCTAACACAATCCTTCAACAAAACTCGATTAGTTCGTCGCTTAAGACTTATCCACAACCTTTTCAATATTAATTTAATGTTACCAATAAATAACAATGTGTATTTTTTACACCTTATTTCCATTTTTTCATTACTTTCGTTTCTCAAAGATAATTTTTTAGGAGAGCTATCGTTGAGGGGATGAGCTGCTCGCAGCAATAAGAATACCTATCAAAAATTTTCATATGGCAAGCAATCGTTAGAGGCCGCTCCGTTTCCACGGAGAGGCCATTTTTTTAATGACCAATTTTTTTATAAACGGTAAAATGGTCTTTCAAGTTTTCTTCTATTTTCGCTGCATGTCTATTCTTAATCGCATTTTATGCTATCGACTACCGTTTTTTTTGATTGTTTTCCTCTTTGCATTTAATCCTTTACGTAGCCAACAAATAACCGGTCAGGTTACCGATACCTCAGGTAATCCCCTGCCATTTGCAACTATTAAGTTTGGCAATTCCAAACAAGGAATGATGGCAGATTTAGATGGTAAATTTGAATTAATAAAAAAAGTAGATTTCATAGAAGTATCCTACCTCAATTTTCGAAGCAGACTAATAAAATTTACTGCCAATAATAACTTTTACACCATAAGCTTAATGCCTTTGGCAGCAGACCTGAATGTGGTGGTAGTAAAATCAAATAGTAATAAATTAAAGCGAATTTTGAACAATGTTGTAGCAAATAAAAATCGACACAATCCTGATAAATATGATTGGTATAGATGCAGGGTCTATTACAAAATGGTTGCAAATCTAACTCCGGATTCGGTTTATGCAAGCGATACGAGCAGCGATGCAAAGATGTTTAATAAATTGATGGACGAACAGCACCTGTTGGTTACAGAAACCATGAGTAGAAGAACATGGAAAAGGCCTGCAAGTTTACAGGAAGAAGTGATTGCTTCAAGAATGTCTGGCTTTAAAAAATCAATCGTTTCTGGCCTTGTTACAGATGTATTGCCTTTTCATGCTTACGGTGAGTTCATCAATTTTAATGGAAAGGATTACAATAGTCCGATAAGCAATGGGTTGTTCAACCGGTTTCAGTTTCAGTTGATGGATGAATTTATGCAAGACAATGATACCATTTGGATTATTAACTTCAAGCCCCGGCAAAATCCAACAGATTTGGCCGGTTCCCTTTTCATTCATTCCAATGGCTTTGCAATTGCCCAACTTATTGCCCATACCACCGATTCTATTTTAAAAGAGAAATCGGTATAGAGCAACAGTACAAAAACGTAAGTGGAAAATGGTTTCCCGAACAATTAAATTACAATTTGAAATGGGAGATGAATTCAAGGGCAGCCATATTCATGAAAGGCACTTCCCGAATAGATTCCGTGGTTTGGCAACAAGATCCAACTTTCAAATTCGATCTTCAACATACTACAAAAATATTGCCCCATGCAGATGAAGCGAAAGATACAATATGGAACAACATAAGACCACTTTCATTGGATAAAAAAGAAGCGCGGACTTATTTATATATGGATAGTGCTGCAACAGCAAATGGATTTGATAAGCTGGTAGGCTATGCAGAGAAATTAGTGGATGGAAAATTTCCATTCAATAAGTATTTAGACATAAATACAGATCGTCTGTTGAGTTATAACAGGTATGAAAAACTAAGGTTAGGCTGGGGGATGCAGACCAATGAAAAAGTGTTTGGAAATTTATCTGTTGGCGGTTGGGCAGGCTATGGTACCGGTGATAAACAATGGAAGTACGGAGCGTTTGCAGAATGTTATTTGGATACTTATAAAGAGTTTGCTGTAAAAGCATCTTACAATAATGATATCAGAGATCCTGGAAGAATGCAAATAAACAAAGATCTTGATAGAAATTATCTAAGGGTGTGGTTAATGACCCGTGTAGATAAAATTGAAGGTTACTCATTGTCTGTAAGAAAAAAATTTGGCTATTTCTCTACTGAACTAACTGGTTCAATTGAGAAAATTTCGCCACAGTATGATTATGCATTTAACGCTGCAGGAAAAACCGATAGTGCTTTTAAAGTTAGGGAAGTAGCACTTGGCGTTAGGTATGCATTTGGAGAAAGGTCAGCTCCATTATTTGGGCGTTATTTTAATACTAAAAGTAATTATCCGATTTTATACCTACGATTTACAGCAGGTAGTATTGAACAATTGGATACCAAATATGCAACTGCGATAGCAGCCATTAAGTGGGAGAAAAACATCAACAGATTTGGTAAACAGCGGTTCTTATTGATTGGTGGCAAAACCTTCAGCAATCAACCATTGCCTGTGAGTAAACTATTTGCAGGCAATGGCTTTGTTGCAGAAAAGAATGCTTATTATTTTTTTGGAGGTATGCAAACAATAAAACCTTACGAATTTTATACTGACAGGTTTGTGAATTTTTATTGGATGCACGATTTTCCTTTTAGATTTTATAGTTTGAAAGTAACACCCCGGGGTATTAGCAGTGCACCAAGTCTTTCTGTTGGGTACAATTTATTATGGGGTAACCTAGCCAAGCAGGAAGTTCACCAGAAAGTAGTATTTCAGGTACCGGATAAGCCGTATCACGAAACGGGCTTATTGATGAATAGCTTATTGAAATTCAATTTAGTGAATATGGGCTATGGAGCCTTAAATATTGGGTATTTTTACCATTGGGCACCAACCTTTGATGTATCAAAAAATGGTAGATTTGTTTTTGGATTTAGTATGGAACTATAAGCGTTATCCAAGCTTTCTGATCTTACCGATAATGCCAGTAGTTGAAAAGCCATTCAAGATAGGATTAATGACCACCTTTCCACCATGCGCCATTACTTCATTTGCACCAACGATTTGCTCAATGGAATAATCGCCCCCTTTGACTATTACATCGGGCACTATAGCGGTAATGATCTCATATGGTGTGTCTTCATCAAACAGCACTACGCCATCTACTATGGCAAGGCTTGCAAGCAATAACGCCCTGCTGTGTTCATCGGTAACCGGTCTGTCTTCTCCTTTTAACCTTTTGGTGCTTGCATCTGTATTCACGCCTACTATTAATATATCGCCTTCTTTTGCAGCATCGCTTAATGATGCAATATGGCCTGCATGTAAAATGTCAAAACATCCATTTGTAAATGATATTTTTTTGCCCAATAAGCGCCACCTGCAAACCTGTTTGATAAGGTCTCTAAGCGAAAATATTTTAGCGTTTATACTCTCAACTTGTTTCATAATTTCTAATCTTTTTATTGTACCAAGGCAATAATCCAAGGGAAATAGAGCCTACTACTAAAACAATGATAAATTGTGCAAACCATTGAAGCGTTCCATTAGCAAAACCTTGCTCAAATGGAACACCATTTTTTTCTAAAACGCCAGCCATCAACAATGCATAGGCACCTATCCCCCCGGGTGTAAGGATCATGCCAATGCTTGCGAAAGCCAAAGCAGAGATTGCTATTTCAATAGATAGACCAGCTGTTCCAACCGTAGCATAAAATCCAATCCAAGTTCCTAAAATATACATTGCCCAAATGCCAATGGAAGCAAAAATAAAAGCCCATTTCTGCTTCATGTCTTTTATGCTAATCAATCCATGTCCTATTCCTTCTATAAATTTTGCTATGGAATGAACAATACTGATATGCAAAAACCTCCTTAAAACTATTCTGACAATTATCAAAGCAGCTATTACGAAAGCGCAGGTAATTAATACTTTGTTTATTGAAAATTGACCACCTTTATCTTCAAATACCTGCCTAACCATTTGCTTACCATATTCACCAATCACATCGTATTGAAATGCAAAAGCTATTAAAAATAGCAATCCAAGACAAACAACATCAAAGGCCCTTTCTGCCACAATGGTGCCCATTAGTTTTTGCACCGGCACTTTCTCGTATTTGGATAGAATGGTGCATTTAAGAACTTCACCCAAGCGAGGGACAGCTAAATTGGCCAGGTAGCCTATCATCACTGCAAAAAAAGTATTCCTCAATCCCGGATGATGATCAAGCGGCTTCATCAGCATTTGCCACCTTAGTGCTCTTAAAACATGACTTGTTGAAATGATAAAAAAAACAGGAATAAGTAGCCAATATTTTGCAGTTGCAAAAGCCAATTTAAATTCTGCCCATTTGCCTTCAGGTATTTGTTGAAGACTATACCATACAAGGAATATTCCTAACCCTATAAATAGCAGATATTTTAAAACGTTGAAGATTTTATTTTTCATGGCAACCGTATGCAAATGTAGTCATAACAACAACAAAGTTTAATATGATTAATTCAACAATATATTGTCAATCAAGCGTATTTCACCAATGAATGCTGCTATTAATGCTACTGACTTTATTGCTTTTGTCTGTTCTGTTATTGGCTCTAGTGTTGCTGCATTTGCTATAGTGATATAGTCAACTTTGTCAAAGCCATGCTGTAGTAAATAGGTTTTTACTTCTTCTTCTAGTTCAATAACCGTAGCGAGGTTATAATTGTCTTGTAAAAATTTCAGCATTTTATAAATGCCCGCAGCTTTCTCCTTTTGGTCTATATCTAATCTTAGGTTCCTGCTGCTCATGGCAAGCCCAGATTCTTCTCGTAACGTTTCACCTATTATAACTGATGTTTTTGACTCTATCAGTTTTATTAGCTTTTTAATGATCATACATTGCTGATAATCTTTTTGTCCTATCAATAGGAAATCTGGATAAACTATATCCAACAACTTGTGTACAATTAAACCCACTCCCTGAAAATGACCTGGTCTGTACTTTCCTTCCAATAATCGTTCAATTTCACCGAAATCGTAGGTAGCCTGGTTATTTGTGCCTTCAGGATACATTTCAGTAACTGACGGCAAGAATAAAATGTCGCATCCGGATTGTTCTAAAAGGAAAATATCATTTTCTATAGTTACAGGGTATTTTTCGAAATCTTTGGCGTCGTTAAATTGGGTTGGGTTTACAAAAATGCTGCATACAGTTATATTGCATTTATTCTTGCTTTGTTTTATCAAAGAAATATGACCTTGATGAAGGGCCCCCATAGTAGGTACAAAGCCGATGCTGGAGCCGGTTTCTGAATGATGAATCAGGTATTTTTTCAGCATTTTAGCTTCTTTAAACAGGATCATTTGTTTAGTGTTTGGGGTTGCGTAAATGTCATTCCATCATACATTCTCATTAATTTCATTACCTTTGCACCCTCTTTTTCTAGGGAGATTAATTGTAAAACTTTAGTAAGAATGTCAACAAAGAAAAGAATTTTATTCATTGCCAACGAAATGTCGCCCTATCTTGAGTTGACAGAGTTTGCCGAAATAGTAAATAAACTTGCTATTAAAAGCAATGACGCAGGAATGGAAGTTAGGTGCATTATGCCTAGGTTTGGAACGGTGAACGAGAGAAGGCATCGTTTGCATGAAGTTGTAAGATTGTCTGGAATTAATGTAAGTGTTGACAATGATGATTATCCCCTTCAAATAAAAGTTGCCTCCTTGCCAAATGCACGTTTGCAGGTTTACTTTTTGGATAATGAAGATTTTTTTAAAAGAAAGTTTGTTTTTAATGATGAAGATGATACTTTTTATGATGACAATGATCTTCGTACAATTTTTTTCTGTAAAGGTGCGCTTGAAACAGTGAAAAAATTTGGTTGGCCTCCTGATGTCATTCATTGTAGTGGCTGGATGACCGGATTGATTCCATTGTACCTCAAAACAGTTTATAAAAAAGAGCCTGTGTTTGCCAACAGCAAAGTACTTTATACACTAGGAAGCGAAACTTTTTCTGATAAGTTGGGCGATGATTTTGTTAAGAAAGCATTGATACATGTTAGCCTAAAAGAAAAAGAGCTTGATCTTTATAAAGATGCAACAAACTATGCTTTGCAAAAAGGTGGTGCATCGCATGCTGATGCTATCTCATTTGGATCTGAGAATATTGATAAAAAATTAGTTGCTGAATTCTCTAAAGTAAAGGGGAAAAAAGTCATTCCTTTCAAAGGGTGGGATTCTGATTTAACAGAGTATTTAGACTTGTATAACGACCTTGCGCCTTAGTAATTATACCTAATAATTTTTATACTTATTCAAGTAAATGCGTAATCTCTGCTGGTCAACAATCGTACTATTCTATATTTTTTCCGGGTGCACTAAAATTGAATCTACTACCATTGGAACAGGTCTTATCCCCCCTATAGATGGTGTAAATACTTTAGATACTTTTTTAAATGTTGTCACAAATAGCTATATAGATCCGGCTTCTGACTCGGCTCGTATTTTAAGGTTTGATGATCACATCATTGGTGTCATTAACAATGATCCCATTTTTGGTAAAACTACTGCTACTACTTATTTTCAACTAGAGCCTACTTTTTTCAAATATTACTTTCCTGGAGCACCTTCTACTTACATCGTCGATTCTGCGGTTTTAATTATGAGCTACAAAGGAACTTATGGTGACACTACATCGTCTGCTACTCCTCAAACTTGGGAAGTAAAAGAATTGAATGAAGCCTTGAGAAATGACACCGCATATTCAGTTAATAAATCGTTTTCTACAAGTAACCTTTTAGGTACAGCTACTATAAGGCCCAATAAGCTAGCAGACTCTGTTAACTATGGTTTCGAGAATGCAAAGAATCAAATACGCATAAGATTGACTACGGCATTTGCTAATAAGTTATTGAAACAGTTTGATTCCACAGGCATAAACGCTTATGTTAGTGATTCTTTATTTAGGGTTAACTTCAAAGGGTTTGCTGTAGGTCCATCTGCAGGGAGTGCCGGAAATGCTTTAATACGTATAAATTTATTGGATACCAATACTAAACTGGCTTTGTTTTACAAATACAAACTACATCCAGACTCTACTAGAAGGGATACTACTGTTAGTTATTTTAGATTTAGGTCAAGCATTGATGCTTTTTCTGCGCATGCTAATTATATAAAGCGAAACTATGTTGGTGCACAGGTAAATAATTTTAATAATACTTCAAATAATGATTCCCTAGCCTTTGTTCAAACTTCACCCGGAACATTCGTGACCATAAAAATACCCGGCTTAAGGAGTTTTCCAAATGCTATTATTCATAGAGCTGAATTGATAACATTGCAGCAACCTGATGTATTGTCATCTACACTTACGCCGCCAAGGTTGCTGTTGTTAAGCATATTTGATAGCTCAATCTGGAAAATAAAAAATGTACCTAATGATTTCTTTATCAGCAGTGGTAGTATAAATTTTTCAAATTTTGGTGGAAATGCTATAGATAGGGATGTGGCAGGCATTGGTATTGTAAAAGAATTTGCTTTTGATCTGAGCAGGTATGTGCAGGGCATTGTAACCCGTAAAGACAGTAGCTATACATTGCGGTTATCAGCACCATCAAATGACTCTTTGACGTATAGGGATCCTTATCCTTCTTCTTTCAATGCGGTTACCTATTTCTTGGGAACTTCTGCGACTAACAATGGAGCTGATGGAAGGATTAGATTGGGGGGCGGTGGAATGGCTTTGGGTAATAAATTAAGGATGCGTTTGAGAATCATCTATTCCAAGATTTAGAAGGTTAACGTTTCTGCCCTTATATTTGCGAAAATTTAAAAACTTAAATTCTATTTATGCCTTATTTATTTACTTCAGAAAGTGTGTCTGAAGGACATCCGGATAAAGTAGCTGACCAAATCAGTGATGCTTTGATTGATAATTTTCTTGCGTTTGACCCACAAAGCAAAGTTGCTTGTGAAACATTGGTTACTACTGGACAAGTTGTTTTGGCTGGAGAAGTAAAATCTAAAGCTTATTTGGATGTTCAGAATATAGCACGTGATGTAATAAAAAAGATTGGATACACTAAAAGTGAGTACATGTTTGAAGCTAATTCATGTGGTGTACTAAGTGCTATTCATGAGCAAAGCGCAGACATTAACCAAGGTGTTGACCGTAAAACTAAGGAAGAACAAGGTGCCGGTGACCAAGGAATGATGTTTGGTTATGCAACCAACGAAACAGAACATTACATGCCTTTGGCGCTTGACCTTGCGCACAACTTGCTAATCGAGTTGGCAGTTATTCGCCGCGAAAAGAATTCTAAAATGCCTTACCTGCGTCCTGATGCTAAAAGTCAGGTCACGCTTGAGTATGATGATAATAACCGTCCGGTACGCATTGATGCAATAGTAATCTCTACTCAGCACGATGATTTTGATGTGGAAGCTAAGATGCTTGCAAAGATCAAAGCAGATGTTATTAATATTTTGATCCCACGTATTAAGACAAAATACAAGAAATACGCTAAATTATTTAACAACAATATTAAGTATCATATTAATCCGACCGGAAAATTTGTAATCGGTGGTCCTCATGGAGATACCGGATTAACAGGTCGTAAAATAATCGTTGATACCTATGGTGGAAAAGGGGCTCATGGCGGGGGTGCATTCAGCGGAAAAGATCCTTCAAAGGTGGATCGTAGTGCTGCATACGCTACAAGGCATATAGCAAAAAATATGGTAGCTGCAGGTTTGTGCGATGAAGTATTGGTTCAGGTTTCTTATGCTATAGGTGTAGCTAAACCAACTTCTATCAATGTAAATACTTACGGAACAAGCAAAGTAGATATGAAAGATGGCGAAATCGCTAGAATCATTGAAGGTTTGTTCGATATGCGTCCTTATTTTATAGAGAGCCGTCTAAAACTCCGTAATCCTATTTATAGCGAAACAGCTGCCTATGGTCATATGGGTCGCGTACCTCAGGTTGTTGAAAAAGTATTTTACAGCCCTGATGGCAAAGTGAAAAAAGTAAAAGTGGAATTGTTTACATGGGAAAAACTTGACTATGTAACCAAAGTAAAAAAAGCTTTTGGGTTATAAATGAAATAAATGTTTCAAAAAGCCTTCGTTTTAAAAGCGAAGGCTTTTTTGTATCAACATCTACCTTTCAACACGAATAGTCATTAATTTGCCAAAATGAATTTTAGAAATCAACCGCATAAGCAACGTCCAAAGAAAAGTACCCTAATCATAGGAAGGCAAAAAGTCTTAGATGCTATCCAACAAGGTAAACAATTGGAAAGAATATACCTGAGTGCGGTGCACGGTGATCTTGTTGAAGACATAAAGAAAGAAGCCGCAAATAATGGCATACCAGTAAACAAAGTACCGGTTGACAAATTGAATGGTTTTAATGTGACCAATCACGAAGGTTGTGTGGCCATCATTTCTAAAATTCAATACCAGGATTTGCAGGAAGTGATTTCGTTTGTAGTTGAAAAGGGGGAAACCCCCTTGTTGCTTATTCTTGACGGTATTACAGATGTCAGGAATATTGGGGCACTTGCCAGAACGGCATTGTGTACAGGTGTTCATGCCATTATTATCCCAGACAAAGGCGTAGGTGCATTGAATGAAGATGCGATTACTACATCAGCAGGGGCATTGGAAAAAGTGGCGATTTGTCGCGTAACAAGTCTGATGAATGTAGTGGACGATCTTCACATGAATGGCATTAAGGTATTTGCAAGTGAAATGAAAACCACTAAAACAATTTTCGATATCAACCTAATTGAGCCTTGTGCTATCATAATGGGAAGTGAAGACAAAGGCATTTTTCCTGCATTAATGAATAGCTGCGACGAGCAATTCAAAATACCGATGAAAGGCGATTTTGAATCACTTAACGTGTCTGTAGCTGCAGGCATGATATTGTATGAAGCAATGAAACAACGATTGTTAATACCTTAAAGTTATTACTCTTGTAAATACCTTTCTTTTACTACATTCATATGATGGATTATATGGCCAAAAATTACAAAGCTGATAGCTAAAACTGTATTTGGTTGGCCATTTGTATTACCACCTTGTTGCAACTGTTCCTCGTTTAGACTTTTTATTAAATTATTAGTAGATTTTCTTACTGATTTAAATTCTTTCAAAAGGTTTTTCCATGTTCTACTATCAGCCTTACTTTCTGCTGCATAGGAATTTTCATCAAATCCTGGCAGATGAGTGTCATCTTTTCTTGCTATGCATAAAGCTCGGTAAGCAAAAATCCTTTCAGCATCAATTATGTGCTGCAGCATTTCTTTCAAACTCCATTTTCCCGGCGCATATCGGTAATCGGCATTCGATTCGCGGATTTTCTTAAAAAATTTTTCAAAATCATCGCTGTATTTTTCTATTGCTTCTTCTGTAGAAATTGCATCAACGAGTTTAATATAATTATCAAAGTAAATTGGATAGGTTCCGGATTGTGGTCTCATGTTATGATTTTGTTGATTTATTTTTAAAAGTAGGTTTTGGTAAAGGTACTTTTTTTGTTTCTTTAATCTCAGGCTGCAATGTGCTTGCCAATTTTATTGCATTAAAAGCATTTACACAACCTCCTGATGAGCAAAGGTTATAAAGCATGACTTTCTCTTCGGATCCGGGTCTTTTAACTGTTATTGTTGAGTCGATATCTACAGAATGCTCAATGGCAAATTTTACTTGTTTTGCACTTAGTTGAGGATAATAAGACCTGATAATTGCTGCAATCCCAGCTACTACAGGCGAAGCCATACTTGTTCCTTTTTGAAAGCCGTAAGCACTTCCGGGCATAGTAGAATAAATTTTTTCGCCAGGGGCAAAAACATCAACAGTCTTTTTGCCGTAGTTGCTAAAATCTGCAACATAACTGTTAGTTACCTTGGGATCGCTTGAGGCGCCAACTGTTATAAAGTTGGATGCCAATTCCTTAAATTCTATCAATTGCGGGCTTGGGTAATTAAAAGCACTATCTATATTGGCTGCATCATTGCCTGCTGCATGAACAATCAATACATCTTTCAATTCTGCATAATGAATGGCCTCATCTACCCACTTTTTTTCTGGAGAAAGGTCTTTTCCAAAACTCATATTGATAATTTTAGCTCCATTGTCAACAGCATATTTTATGGCCAGGGCTACATCCTTATCATATTCATCACCATCAGGGACGGCTCTGATCATCATTATCTTTACATTTTCTGCTATGCCATCTCCTCCAATTCCATTGTTGCGTTGTTCGGCTATTATACCACTTACATGGGTCCCATGCATTGGAGAAGGACCCATTACATCATTGTTACCATAAAACTGATCTTTGATATCATTGTAATTATCTTTTATAATTTCTGCTCGATTATTGGCAGGTAGTTGCACCTTCGCATCTATAGATTTGTGTTTTTCGCTAATGTATTCCTGCATTTGATTAAATGTATTGATATTGGTCTCTTCGCCATCAATATTTACAAGTTTCATGAAGGTGATATATCCCAATTTAGCTCTTTTACCTTGTTGCGTTTGAGGTTTAAATTGCTCGAGTTCCTCACCTGTAAACTCCTGCTGATTCATTTCTTCTTGTAGGACTTTCTCATGTTTTTTAGCCGTTTTTAAGGCTATTTCCAAAAACATTAATTCTACTTCGTCCTCAGGTTTTACATTTACTAGGCTATCCGCTACTTTCCACAAGGAATAGTCATTTTTATCTTCAACATTTAATGCCGTTGTATTTACAAGTTTACCGGCAAATTTGGTTTTGTATTTGTGGTAAATTCTTGCTTGTTCGGTTGCTTCAGATTTAATGTTCCTTCCATCTTTTCCACCAAGGAAATTCCAGCCATACACGTCATCTGTATAACCATTACCATCATCATCTTTTCCATTCCCAGGTATTTCTTTTGGGTTTATCCAAAGTACTTTTTTTAAGTCTTCGTGTGTAGTATCAATGCCACTATCAATAACAGCTACAATTACAGGGGAACTTTTCTTGCCCATTAAAAAGTCGTAAGTCTTTCTGAGTGAAATACCTTCAACGCCGGATTGCGCTTTGTCCGCCAGATGCCAACCTTTTAGCTCATTTGCCTGGGTAAAGGCAGATAAAGTGATTGAAAGGAATATGAATAGCAATAATTGTTTACTTGGGTTCATATATTGGCTGGTGTTCTTGAACACAAATTTGCACAATTGTAATGCGGGAATCCATTGTAAGGAGGAATTTTAGGAAATAATTAGTTGGAATAATTGCAATATTTGGTTTCTAAGTTTAAAATTTCAAGATTGGAAAGATGAAAGAATAGGGATATAAACTATTAGCAAAATTGAAAATGAACGTGCTGCAATCAATCTTTAGTTATTTCCAGCATTAAAATTAATAAGTTTGCAAATGATGATGGAAAGCGCACCACAAGACATTACTAGTCAGCTTTGGCATTTTATGGAAGATGTTTTTGATCCGGAAGTTCCGGTTTTGAGCGTTGTAGATTTAGGAGTAGTAAGGGATATTGAATATGATGGAAAGCGGGTTTTGGTTGTTATTACGCCAACTTATTCAGGTTGTCCTGCTATGAATACTATCGAAATGGAAATACGGTTTAAGTTAATCAGCGAAGGGTATAAAGAAGTTGAAATTAAGACCATTTTGTCTCCCTCCTGGACCACAGATTGGATGAGTGAAAAAGGGAAGCGAAAACTAGAAGCATACGGAATTGCTCCTCCTGTGCAGCCGCTCAATAGCATGAATGAGTTATTTGCTAAGGATGTAGTTGTAAAATGCCCGCAGTGTAAATCTGAACATACAGAAATGGTCAGTCATTTTGGTTCTACTGCCTGCAAGGCGTTGTATAAGTGTCTGGACTGTATGGAACCGTTTGATTACTTTAAATGTTTAAAATAAATGAGCCACAACAATGGAATTGATTTGTCTGTAGATGGTGGAGTTGCCACCATTCGATTGAACAGACCGGAGGTTTTTCACAGCTTCAATACAGCAATGGCAATTGCACTTCAAGAAGCATTAGTAGCATGTGATGAGGACGAGGGTGTGAGGGCAGTTTTATTGACAGCCGATGGAAAAGCATTTTGTGCCGGGCAAGATCTGAAGGAAACAATTGGCGAAAATGCGAAGTCTGTTCCTGAGATTGTTGCGGATAACTATAATCCCATCATTTTGAAAATGCGGGAGTTGAGAAAACCTTTGGTGTGTGCAGTAAATGGAGTAGCAGCAGGGGCAGGTGCAAATATTGCTTTGGGCTGCGATTTTGTCGTAGCAAAAGAAAGTGCAACATTCATTCAGGCATTTAGTAAAATCGGTTTAGTGCCTGATAGTGGAGGTACTTACTTTCTCCCAAGATTAGTAGGCATACAGAAAGCTACAGCCCTTATGATGACCGGTGATAAAGTGACAGCAAGAGAAGCCATGGAAATGGGAATGATCTACAAAGTTTATGCAGATGATGCGTTTGAATTGGAGGTGAGCAAACTAATGCACAATCTTGCTAACATGCCAACTAAAGCACTTCGATATACCAAACATTTGTTGAATATTTCATTCAGTTCTAACCTAAAAGAGCAGTTGTCACATGAAGCAGATTACCAGGAGCAAGCAGCTGGCACTGAGGATTTTAAAGAAGGAGTAAATGCCTTTATTGAGAAACGAATCCCTATATTCAAAGGAAAATGATAGCAGGAATCATAGGCAGCGGTGCAATGGGTGCCGGTATTGCACAAGTAATAGCAGCAGCAGGACACAATGTAATGTTGTTGGATGTAAATGGGGAAGCACTTGAAAGAGCTGGTAAAAACATAAAAGGATCTTTGGACAAACAGGTGGCTAAAGGCTCCATAACTGCTGAAAAAGCTGATGAGATATTTGGAAATATTTCACTTACCCAGGATTACTCTTCTTTTTGTGAATGCCATTTGGTGATTGAAGCCATTGTTGAAGATCTGGAACTAAAACAAAACTTATTTAGAGAGCTGAACCTATTTGTTACAGATACATGTGTGCTTGCCAGCAATACATCTTCTTTGTCTATTACTTCTATTGCATCGGTTTGCAAACACCCCGAAAACTTTATTGGTATCCATTTTTTCAATCCTGCGGCTATTATGCAGTTGGTGGAGATAATTCCGGCTGTACAGACAAAAGAAGGACTAGCAGAAGATGTAAAGGCCTGGGTTTTAGGGTGGGGTAAAATTCCTGTAATTGTAAAAGATACGCCAGGTTTCATTGTTAACCGGATTGCACGTCCATTCTATGGAGAAGCTATTAGGATGATGGAAGAAGGAATAGCTGATTGTGCAACCATTGATTGGGCCATGACTACCATTGGCGGATTCAAGATGGGACCATTTACTTTAATGGATTTTATTGGCCATGATGTAAATTTCAGGGTAACAGAAAGTGTTTTCAGTTCCTTCTTTTTTGATCCAAGATATAAGCCTTCTTTTTCCCAAAAGAGATTGTTTGAAGCGGAGTTTTTTGGTAAGAAAAGTGGGCGTGGATTTTATAATTATAGTTTGCCAATACCAATGGCAACGATTGATGAGGTGCTTGGTAAACAGATTGTTAATAGGATAGTTGCAATGCTCATCAATGAAGCTGTGGAAGCGGTGCTGATGAATGTTGCTTCAATAAAGGATATAGAATTGGCGATGACAAAAGGCGTTAATTACCCAAAAGGGTTATTAAAATGGGCTGATGAATGGGGAATAAACAATGTACTTGAATTGTTGGATACATTGTACAACGATTATCACGATGACAGGTATAGGGCAAGTGTATTATTGAGAAGAATGAGTAACGCACAAAAATCTTTTTTTAACTAACATGCTTTAACAATGGTAACGCCTAACCAGGTTGTAAATGGAATGATGGAGCAAGATGCTTTTAGCAAATTACTTGGGCTTCAAATAGATGAAATAAGGGAGGGGTATTGCAGGCTCCATTTTGCAATTCAACCAGTCATGATGAATGGCTTAAATGTGCTTCATGGAGGAGTTACTTATTCAGCAGCTGATAGTGCATTTGCCTTTGCGAGTAATAATTACAATCGGCTTAGCTTGGCGCTAAGTTGTACCATCGATTACATGGAAAGCGGTAAAGTCGGAGATGTGTTAACCGTTGAAGCTAATGAAGAAAGTTTGAGGAATAAAACTGGTGTATATACCGTCCGGATAACAAACCAAAATGGAGTCCTTATCGCTTTGTTTAAAGGAACAGGATACAGAACTTCAAAACCTTTGATAGAAGCGTAAAAAGGATCTGATTTTTTCAAATATCGAATGCACTTATGAAACAAGCTTATTTAATAGATGGGATAAGAACACCCGTAGGAAATTTTGGCGGATCCCTGTCAACAGTAAGGGCAGATGATCTTGCTGCATTTGTAATTGCTGAATTGATGAAGCGCAATGCTTCTGTTGATCCATTTGCTATTGCAGATGTAATAATGGGCTGCGCAAACCAGGCGGGTGAAGACAATCGAAATATTGCCCGTATGGCCTTGTTACTTGCCGGACTTCCAAACAGTGTTCCCGGAGAGACTGTAAATAGATTGTGTGCTTCCGGCCTTTCTGCTGCTATTGCTGCTGCAAGAGGTATTCATAGTGGAGACGGAGATATATTTATTGCCGGTGGGGTAGAGAACATGACCCGTGGACCTTGGGTCATCTCCAAAACAAGCACGCCATTTGGACGGGATGCAGAAATGTTTGACAGTAGTTTTGGTTGGCGCTTTGTGAACCCAAAAATGAAAGAAGCTTATGGCGTAGATGGGATGGGTGAGACTGCTGAAAATCTTGCTGAAAGAGATAATATTTCAAGAGATGACCAGGATAAATTTGCAGTTTGGTCACACCAAAAGGCAGATTCTGCTCAAAGATCAGGGCGGTTGATTGAAGAAATTGCTGCAGTCAGTATTCCTCAAAAAAGGAAAGACACAATTATTTTCGAAAAAGATGAATTTATTAAACCAACAACGTCTCTTGAAATATTAGGGGCACTAAAACCCGCATTTAGAAAGAATGGGACCGTTACAGCGGGCAATGCTTCTGGATTAAACGACGGGGCTGCTGCATTGTTATTGGCTTCTGATGGAGGTATTAAGAGATTTGGATTAATACCAAAAGCAAGAATAGTTTCAATGGGGGTGGCTGGAGTAGAACCAAAGTATATGGGTATGGGGCCGGTACCATCAAGTGAATTGGCTTTGAAGAAAGCTGGTTTGACGATGAAAGACATTGATATTATAGAAATAAATGAAGCATTTGCTTCTCAAGTATTGGTTTGCTTAAGAAGGCTTGGAATAAGTGACAATGATTCTCGAGTAAATCCGAACGGTGGTGCCATTGCTATTGGACACCCGTTGGGTATGAGTGGTGCTAGGATTTTGAACAGTGCTGCTATCGAATTGATCAAACAACAGAAGCGATATGCATTGGTTGCAATGTGCATAGGTGTTGGGCAAGGCTATGCAGCCATTATTGAACGATGTTAGGTTTTGATATCATCATGGTGCATAGTTTTATACTTTCCATAATTAATAGCGTAATTACCTTTTAAAACACTTCTGTCAAAACGAATAATCAGTATGATTTTGGAATTCAATGGTTATATTCCTGTAATAGATGAATCCTCATTCATTCACCCATTGGCAACGGTTACTGGGAATGTTATTGTTGGCAAAAATGTGTACATAGGCCCCGGTGCAGCCATAAGAGGGGATTGGGGTGAGATCATTATTGAAGACAATTGCAATGTACAAGAGAATTGTACAATTCACATGTTTCCCGGCGTGACTGTACGGTTGAAAGAAATGTCGCATATTGGGCATGGGGCCATTATACATGGTGCAACCATTGGACGAAATGTGCTTGTAGGAATGAATGCAGTCATCATGGATAACGTTGAAGTAGGGGATGAGTGCATTATAGGTGCACTTAGTTTTATTAAGGCTAATGAGATAATTCCGGCTAGAAGTGTAGTTGTTGGAAATCCGCACAAAATAGTAAAACCCGTAAGTGATGAAATGATAACTTGGAAAACTGAGGGGACAAATATTTATATGCAATTACCTAAAAATTGTACAGAAAGCTTGAGGGAGGTTGAACCATTGAGAAAATTGCCTGAAAACAGGATAAAACAAGAGTCCGCTTATCAAATTTTGAAAAGTAAAAATGAGGAATAAATTGTTTTTATTTTTCTTACAATACTTTTTATTGGTATAGTTATTTAGCTGCATGTAAGCGCCATGAGGTTGGCATTCTCAATTTTTAGTTTATTTGGAAATTAGCATTAACGGCAAGTTCTAACGAATGTGAATAAAAAAATAATACTTCAAAAGTGTTAAAATCCAATTAACATTAATTATATTAGCAGAGTATTTTATCTGTTTTTCCATTTTATCATACCCTAACTCTCGCTTTTATGAAAAAGTTTTTCCTCTCATTATCTATTGTCGTTTTTGCATTTTCTTTTATCAGTATTACTCAAGTAAAGGCACAATCTTCATGTTGCCCTCAATTTGAGTTAAAGTTCGCAAGTTTTAAATGCGAATCGCCTGATTGTAAGCGAAATGGTACGGGGCAACCTGGTTCCGATGCTGTTACTATGTGTCAATATAGTACTAACAAAATTCAAGTTGTTCCTGGCATTAGTCCGGGCTTCACCTATTCTTGGATAGTAACCGGTGGCACCATCAATGGAAATATTCTTACTACATTTTCTTCTTCTACACCATATATAGATGTTACTTGGGGAAGCGGAACATTAGGAACAATAAAGGTTACCATTTACAATAGTGATAGCAGTTGTTTTAAAGTTTTGAACCAACAATTTTGTTTAACAAAATCACCCAAAGCATTATTTGTAAAAAACACTGGGGATACTGTTTGTAAAAATCAGGCAATAGCTTTTACCAATACTTCATTGGGCGTTTACACCAATTGGTATTGGAATTTTGGTGATGGTAATACACAAAATGGGGGAATGACGGTTTCTCATGCCTTTACAAATACAGGTGTTTATGTTGTATCATTAACTGTTAGCAATGCAAAGGACTCAAGTAATTGTGGATGTTCTAATACATTCTACGATACCATAACTGTTACCAACAATTCAGGATTACAAATCATAGCACCCAACTGCAAAAAGATGCATTGTGCTGGTGATACGGTTACTTATTGTGCATCCATTACAGGATGTTCATCCTATAATTGGACAGCGTTAGGCGGTACTGTAATAGGGTCGGGTAGTTGTATAAAAGTAGCATGGAATAGCTTGAGTTCTTCTATAGTCAATCCTACAGTTACGCTCACCGTTCCTCCTGGATGTGCAGGCACCTGCGGTAATACCGCCACATTCATTGAGAAAATTTTATACACTGGAATGCCCATTCAAGGCAATAATATTGTTTGTGAAAATGCAGCTTCCACTTATACTTTACCATCTCTGCCTGGTGTTTTTTATAATTGGAGTATATCACCAAATACGGGTGTAACAATCTTCAATGGCACTTATTTGAATACCCCATCATTTGGATTGAGTTTCACTACAGCAGGTACCTACGTTATTACCTGTAATTATATTGACAGCTTAAAGAAATGCTCTGGCACTTCAACCAAAACAATTGTCGTTCGCCCTGCATATGCTATTGTTGGTCCAAATACTAGTTGTGTCGGTTGTAATTCCACATTCAATACTTTTCCGTCAGGCAGTTTTAATTGGAATATTAACACCTCTCCAGCGGTCTTAACTAATTCTCATACATGGACAACAACTCAAGTTGGAACTTTTACAGTGACTGCTACGCAAATCGGAACAGCATTTTGTAATAGCCCTCAACAGGCAATTATTGTAGTGGCTCCAAAACCAGTACTCACCATTGCCAAAAGTACCAACATCGCCTGCCCCGGTACTGTAGTAAAAGTATGGGTAACCAGTACGGTTAATGATGTGAACGTTTCCTGGACTTATCCTCCCGGAACACAAGTGTTAAACACTTCCGGTCCTATACAAGATACTATCGTTTTATCTTTTGTTGGTACGGGTACTTACACAGTAACAGCCACACAGTTTTGTAAATACAATTGCACATCAACCAATATTAGTACGACAGTAGCTAATCCACCAGCACCTGTTTTATTATCACCAAGAGATACAGTTTGTATTGATGAAATAGTTAACTATTCTGTGGTTAGTCCCATTCCAGGCGTTGTCTATACATGGAGCATTACCAATTCCAATTTGGGTACTATTCAATCTGGTCAGGGATTACCTAATGTAACCATATTATGGCATGGCAATGGAACCAATACTGGTGTACTCAGAGTAAGCCATTGCGGAGGCACTGCTTCTGTTAACATTACAGTCAAATTACCACTTCCTGTATCAATTACTAAAACAGGAAACTGCTTAAGTAATGGAGCAGGATATATATTAACCGCAAATCCTGGTGGTCAAAACTATTCATGGACAGGCCCCATCATTTCTGGATCGCAGTTTATAAATGCAACAGTTCCCGGCGTATATACGGTTACTGTAAATCCGAATGCAGGTGGAAGTTGCCCGGTTACAAAATCCATCACTATTTATCCTGATGGATATAAATTTGTCATAGCACCTCCTTGCATTGTCAGCAATTGCAACTTGACAAGCTTTAGCATACCGCTTAGTCAGCTAGCGCTAAATATACCTTGTGCAGCTTCATTACAATGGTTTTTCAAACCTGTTGGGGGTACTATTTTCACCGCTATTGCAGCTGCTAACAGTGCTAACTATAATGCAACCGCATTGGGATGTTATAAATGTGTGGCTACCTGCACCAATGGTTGTAATGTAACCTCCAATACCATTTGTATTCCTGATGATATTTATTTCTGTTGCAACTCTACTGCTTGTAGTTCTATTACCTATGGTATTGATTTTAGTTATGCAGGTTGTAGCCCAACTTCGTTTACAGGCGTAATAACCGGAACGGGTTCTCCGGTAGGTGGTTTCCCTATTTATTATTGTTACGGGGATGGTACTTCCGAAAAACTTCCCACATTATCAGCTACACATCAATATGGTGCTGCCGGACAATACAATGTTTGTATCTCAACCAAAACAAGGGTATTCAATACCGGAACAGGAATTTTTGATACCTGCTGTATCACCAGATGTAAGCCGGTTGATGTACCAGTTGTAGCAGGTGTAAATGCAAGCTTCAATTGTACCACAGGCATATTG
>JANPHE010000233.1:0-3131 GCA_031424295.1 Segetibacter sp.
CCTTCTATTCTGCCTTCTATTTGCTCCACATTGTTTTCTACGAGGTGAATATTTCTGATGATGGTTCCAACTTTTGCATTTACAGTTGAACCTTTTACATTGAGCGATTGTGTCAGCAAAACAGTATCTCCCGTATTCAACACATTGCCGTAAGCATCTTTATGCAACGCTACGTTGCCACCGTTTTCGTGATCGCCTGATGCTTTAGCCCATTCAAGATTATCGTCATCGAGAAACAACATGTCCAAACTATCTGAAGCCCAGCTTTCATTCTTTAATCGGTTCAACATTCGCCAGGAAACAACCTGAATACCGGTTACTTCGCTCCACATACACGTTGACAAACACTGCCAATGATCCTGTTCCATTTCTGCTTTCTTTTCTATTTGCGACTTACATTCAGAACAAATCATGAAGCAGTTATCTTCATTCTTGCCTTTTGAAGGAAGTACTTCATAAATGGTAACAGCTTCTGTTGAATTACATAGTTCACATTTGTTATCGCTTCGGTTTTGAAGGGCATCTTCCAATTTCATAAAAAAATAATTAGGAGTGAAGGTAAAGGATACCTAGCTAATACAGGGAATGAGCGTCAAATTATCGCAGAGATCAACTCGCTTTTATTAATTTTTCACCTACGTAAAAATTACCTTATCCCATATTTTTGAACTAATTAAAATAAATTCCTTACTTGTTCCTTACAATTTTATTATTTTTAAACTATGAGTAAATGGGTTCTATTTTTTATTTTAATGCTGGGAATTGAAAATTTAATTGGTCAGAGCAACTATTGGCAACAGTACCTTCGGTACAACATCAATGTTGGGCTAAATGACATAGATAAAACGTTGACAGGTGATGAAAGTATTGTTTATAAAAACTATTCGCCTGATACTTTAGGTTTCATTTGGTTTCATATTTACCCCAATGCCTACAGGAATGAGAGTACAGCATTATTTCAGCAGATTAAGTACGAACCCGAACACCAGAATAACATGACGAGCTATTCGAAAGGATCAATTAAAAATTTAGCTTTTACCGTTAATGGTGTAGTCGCAAAGGTAGAGCCTCACAAAAAGAAGTCATATATTGACATTATCAAAGTTATTTTGCCTACTCCATTATTGCCCGGAGATTCAGTACTGATTAATACTCCATTTCTGGTTCAATTGCCTTCTTATTTTTCCCGATCAGGTTTTGCTGCCGGAGAATTTATGGCTTGCCAATGGTATCCAAAACCTGCCGTGTATGACAAGGATGGCTGGCACGAAATGCCTTACTTAGATATGGGTGAGTTTTATAGTGAATATGCCTCGTATAAAGTAAATATTAAATTGCCATCGCCCTATGTGGTAAGTGCAACAGGCGTACTTCAGAATGACGCAGAATTACAGGCTTATAAAACACTTGGTTCATTGAATGCTACCAATGCAAAAAAGGCTAAATCTTTTTTACCTATTGCTTCGGATGCCGTTAAAACACTTACCTACATGGCAGATAGTGTACCGGATTTTGCATGGTTTGCAGACAAATCTTTTATCATTCAGTACGACACCATCCTTATGAATTCAGGAAGGATAGTTGACGCTTTTACTTTTTATCATGATAAGCGCTCAGCTTGGATGGAAAGTTTAAAATATGTAAAGGATGCAGTTAGGTATTATAGCAGGTCAATTGGCGAGTATGCTTATCCTATAGTTCAGGCAGTAGATGGTCCTAAAAATAGTTCGAGTGGTGGGATGGAGTATCCTATGGTCACATTAGTTACCATGCCTGAGGCAAAACCATTACAATTAGATGCTGTAATTGCCCATGAAGTTGGCCACAATTGGTTTATGAGTATGTTGGGCACCAATGAGCGCACCTACCCATGGATGGACGAAGGGCTGAACACCTATTTTGAAATGTGGTATGAAGCAGAGAAATACAGAACGATTTCTATGCTGGGGCCGGGAATGCCGAGAGCAATGAAAGAATTAGATACTGATAAATTTATAGAATTTATATTTACAGGTTTATTGCAGTATCCTTATGAAGCTGCATTGTCTACTCCATCAGCAGAATATGCAAGTAGTGCCGAATATGGATCGACAGTTTATCTAAAAGGGGCTACCTGGTTTTTTTTGTTTGAAAGGGCGGTTGGAAAAGAAAAGGTGAACCTTGCTATGCAGAACTATTTCAGGTTATGGAAAAACAAGCATCCAAAACCGGCTGATATGCAGGCCGCATTTGAGCAGGCAATTAAAGGAAAGCTAAATCAGTTCTTTGGGTTGTTAGATAAAAAGGGAAAATTCGAATAGTGAATAGGTATAATCAAGGTAAAAATAAAATCAATTCCCAGACTTGCGGAATAAGAATTTTTTCATGTTACTTCGCAAAGCAAAATTGTTGCAACTTAAAAAACTGTTATGCCCCGCATCTGCCTTTTTCCCGGAACCTTTGACCCTGTTACGCTGGGTCATGTTGACATCATCAACCGTTCTCTGAGTCTTTTTGACAAGGTGATTATTGGTATAGGCAAGAATTCGAACAAAGCACCATTTTTTTCTGAAGAGAAAAGGTTGGAGTGGATAAAAGAAATCTATAAAAATGAACCAAAAGTAGATGCCATTGTTTACGAAGGATTAACAGCAGAATGTTGCAGAAATGTAGGCGCTAAGTTTATTTTGAGAGGCATACGTTATGTTAGCGATTTTGAATATGAAAAAGCAATAGCTGATATGAACAGGAGCCTGGATGGTAGTATTGAGACTATTTTTCTCACTTGTCTTCCTCAATTTACTTCTGTAGCCAGTACGCTGGTAAGAGATGTAATTAAAAATGGCGGCGATGTAAGGCAATTTGTACCCGATGTAGTACTGGAAACAATTAAATCAAACAATCAACAATAATTATGGCTACAAAAATTACAGTTAACAACAATGGTTCTTTAAGAGTAGAAGGAGATTTTGAAATGGTAGATAAAAATGGCAACACGTATGGTCTCGGAGGCAGACAAGTGATATCATTGTGCCGTTGCGGATTGTCAAAAAACAAACCCTATTGCGATGGCTCCCATAAAGGTGGTTTTGACCACGATGCAGAAGCTTTTGATTTGCCACAAAAAGTAAACCCACCCGCTTAATCAGCGG
>JANPHE010000234.1:0-2198 GCA_031424295.1 Segetibacter sp.
ATTCATTCGTCTGCACAAAAATTGCAGTTTAATGATGAAACGACCACGGTCTCTTTTTCTACACCGCATGTGATTATGCAATTAAAAGGCACATTTACAGGCGTGGATGGCAGCGGATTACTGGATCCTGCAAATCTTAACCGTTCTTTTTTAAAACTATCTTTTGCCAGTAATACTGCACTGCACAACGATCATTTTATCGGGCCGGATTTAACCAAGAAAGATTGCCTCGATCCTGCCAATTATCCCACTATCCAACTAACTTCTGACATCATAGAGAAATTGCCAAGCGAAAATGAATATTTGTTTAAAGGCTCTCTTACTGTAAAAAATATTACCCAAACGGTAACTTTCTCATTTACTGCTGTTCCCAACATAGGCGGTTACGATTACAACTTTTCATTTCCTATTCCCCGTAGAACATATGACCTCAATTGCCGGTGTGGCGAAAAATTCAACATCACGGTTAAAGGCTATGGTAAGAAAGTTGCAACGATCTAGAAGTGGTTGGTATATATTTGATTAGTTCTCCAAAAGCTTATTCATGTTGCGCTATGTCCGTATTTTTTTTGTAGGAATGATGGTTAGTTTTATTGGGTCGTTGCCATTGGGTACGCTCAACATAGCTGCTATGCAAATATCTATAGCCGATGGCAAAGGTCCCGCTATAAGCTTTGCTATTGGCATCTTGTTGGTTGAGATCATTTATGTACGCATTTCACTGGTTGCAATGGATAAAATCCGGAAGCAGGAAAAAGTGTTGCGGATGTTGGAATGGATAACCTTAACTATTATCGTAGCCCTGGCAGTTTTTTCTTTTGTTGCAGCTGCAAAGGGTGGGGAAGGTTCAAAGAATATTGTTTTGTCCAATGGTTTGCCTAGGTTTCTTTTAGGTGTAGTGATGAGTGCACTCAATCCGGTACAAATACCTTTTTGGTTTGGATGGAGTACCGTACTGTTTGCAAAAAAAATATTGTTGCCAAGAAATGACCATTACAACGTTTATATTTTAGGTATTGGCATCGGCACGTTTATAGGCACCTGTATTTTTATTTATGGTGGTCAGCTCATGGTTAGTAAACTGAATGCCAATCAAAATGTATTGAACTACATCATTGGAGGTATCTTTTCCATTACAGCCATTATCCAACTCTGGAAGATGTTGAAGAAAAAAGTTGCACTCCAAAAGATACATTAAGTAGATATTTTAAATGTTTGGGGGTTAGCCAATTCTTTGTAGGCTTGACTGCGTTAGCACAAAGGGACACTGGAAAATGTATAAGTCTAATACAGCAGATAAGTTCAGTTCGATCATTGTTACTGCTGAAAATTCCAATCTTTTTAACCCATCCTCTAAAATCAACCACCAATCAAAGCGTTCCTATCATTCCTAATTGGTTAATGAACCATCATTACAACTAGATCATCAGCCCAATAGCATGGCTAGCAGGAAATGTAAAACATGTGCACTGAAAATGCAATGGAGATAATCGTTCCGACACTTTTCGATGACATGCTTACAAACATTGGTTTGCAGGTATAAACAGTGCCTAAAATACATGCAGACCAACTTTTCACTTTTTTAAAAATTACAAATTGTTCAATTGGCAAAATACAAATAACTGTTGTAAGGGCAGGGCAGATGCGTTTTTTTATTGTTGGAAACATGGGGCATTCCCAATTACAAAGGTTGGGTATTCAGCGGTGCTTATCTAAAAAGCCACATTGGCGGATTAAAACAAAATTGGAAGTATTATGTGGCGCCGAAACTTCCTCTAGCTGTGGCTGTCAAAAGTGGGCTAATAATGTATACAGGGTCGAAATTTAAAGCAAAGGTTAAAAGAGGAAGGAAATGAAACCGTGATGAATTGTCACGGGTTTAAAATGCTAACTACTGACGGCAAAATCCGAATGGAGGATAAGATGGACTTGAACTGTCGACCAATTGTTCGTTAACAACTATGGATTTCTTCCCTTAAAAGATATTTTTTCGGGCTGTTAATTCTTAGTTCAGCATTTCTTTTATCTTCGCAACTTGTTGTTAATGCGTGTTTAAGGCCCATTAGAATATTGCAGCCTATCGTTAAACGGTCATGGAAAAGCTTAACAGCAAACCGATTTCTTTGGGTTGCTTAAACTATCTAGCCTTAAATTCAAAAAACCATGAAAATTATACTTTTTACTGTTTTGTCTCTTTT
>JANPHE010000235.1:0-3149 GCA_031424295.1 Segetibacter sp.
ATAAAAACAAACTATGGGTTCCCATTTTTGCTTATACCTCTGCATCACTTATAGCAATAAGTAGAATATCAGAAAACAAACATTGGCTTTCAGATATTTTTGCCGGAACTGTGCTTGGTATTTTATCAGGAAGACAAGTGGTGAATAATTATCACCGATATGCTACCATAAAGTCAACTCCAAAACAAAAAAGGAAAAAAATTAGTCTTGGTATAAATGATAATAGAGGTCATCTTGAACCCTCTTTTGTATATCATATTCCGTAATTGGCTATATCAATATGGTGTTTTCTATCTAACCATATTGAATTTTCGATAATTGATTTACAAGTTTAGTTCGCTTTTGACCAACAGGTTCTTCTCTGAGTTGTTCTTTTATCACGACAAATTTGTTTGCTTTGTCAAGAAAAGTTCTATTGCTCAAAACGTTCTCTAACCAATCTGCGAAGACAATAAATTCTGGATCCAAATAGGAGTAAGGGAAACCGTTAATCAATGATTCAAACTCCCAACTATGGCTTTCATGTTTGTCACGTTGTAAGGGTTCTTTTCCTAAAAATTTGTCAAACAAATAGGTGTTAGAAAAAAAAGTTTGATGTGCTTTATTTTCGGCATCTAATAATTTGTCACATTTGAATAAAATAAATGTCCACTCAAATAGAAATATTGGATAACCAATATCGTCAGGAAAATTTTTGTCAAACCAATGTAAATATCTCAGCCCACCTTTGTAATCTTTTATTTTTATAAACAGCTCTGGAATAAGGTATCGAATTCCTTGACCATCATGATATTGCCCACTCCAAAATTTTTTGTCTGCCGCTAAAGCATTCTTATATCTTTCAATCTTAGCTTTAATGCTTTCTAGTTGGCTATCTGTCATAATGTGCAAGGTATATAAAACGTATTGCAAAGAAAGGCAAAGGCTTTCGGTAGTAATGGATTGGTCCAAAAGTCTGTCTATGAACTGAAGTTGCCTACCGAAAGCAATGCTAAATTTAAAATTGAAAGTTGTGTTCGGAAATATTTCACCATTGATTTATCTCTAGATGAATAGTTACCAAACAGATGTAAAAACTATTCTTTATTATTCCGCCAGCCCCATTTATTGCTAAACCTACTTATAATTCCAATTGATAAAAATTTCAATAAAAATAATGAATGTCCGCTTGTTAAATTTGTAATCTACAGTTCTGTTTATCAACCGTTCGAGTCTGAATTGAAGTTCATATCCGATAAACTTAAAAAGAGGAGAATAAAATTTTCTATTTATGGCAGTTAAACGCAAACAGCATATTCAATTAATAATTTCAATTTTTCAATTCTTTTATGATGTCTATGTTGTATCTTCTATTTTCATAGATATTTAAATTAATAGAAACAGTTTTTATCAAGGTTTATAAAAGTGTTATTTATTCCACCCCAACTTTTTCAAACGCAACCTTTGGCGTCCTATCTCTTTTAAACAACCCCCAATGCTTCTCCGGCTCATTAGGATCGGGTGAGCCTTTCCATGCTTCATCAAAAGCTTCAAAAAAGAAAACAAGGATGTTGTTTCTTTCAGTCCAACTCATCAAATCTTCAAAATACACTTTTTGATTCTCCTCGTTTACATGTTCAGGCTGTATACCTCTTCCATTAGAATTGGTAGCCCAACCTGCCTCCGTAATCACAATAGGAATATTGGGATAAATACTTGCTACTGCTTCATAATTTTCTCGAGTGTAGTCAATCGATTCGTGTATATGCTTATACTCCCAAACGGGGTAGGTATGTATAGATATGAAATCTATCTCAGCAGCCAATGGTCTTAACTTACTGAGCCAGGGTACATAGTTTTCGCAGAAGGTAACAGGTTGTTTTGCCATTGTTTTTACGGTCTTGGTAAACTCTATTACACGTTGTACAGATACATAATGATCGGTCCAGTCTACACAAGCTTCGTTGCCTACTGACAACGAACAAATGACATCAGGAAACTGATTGGCCCAATCAATCAGCAACTGAATTTTTCGATCGTTTTTTTGACAATTTATTTCTAATTGTTCTTCAGTATAAGTGCCACCGCCCCATGGACAACCGAAGTTATTCATCTCTGCTTCTATGTAGGCACCCAACATAATTTTGAAATCCAATCGTTCATTTCGGATTACATCAATTACCGTAGCTGCATGTTCATCGCAATCATACAATCGAAGGTATTTCCAATGAGGCTGAAGTAGCAATAAATCCTCTTTCACTTCGTCATAAGACGGAGAAATACCTCCAGGCCGTTGCCCATCTCTAAAACCAGAATAACAAATCGCTTTTGCCTCTGGCAAACCAAACGTTTTAAAAAAGTTCATATCAGAATTTCAGTTTTTCATTTTTATCCCATATTCCCCAATAAGCGCCAACTGTTCCTTCGGCCCCTACCTTCCACGACTCGTCAAAAGAAGAAAAATAGAATACCGGAATACCATCATTTGCCGACCATAATTGTGTATTGATAAAATAGTCGCTTGCACTTTTTTCTCCAGGAAAAGCTCCTTTCAAATTCTCGCCTTGGCTAGGCCAACCGGTTTCTGTTATAATAACCTCTTTGCCATTAGCAGCTCCTTTTGCCTGGTAATACATTTGTTTCATATAATCCAGCGAGTTTTCAAAAGGGCAGCCTTCCCAAAACGGATAACAATTGCATAAAATAACATCGCATGCTTCGGTAATTCGAGGTCGATGAGAAAACTCGTAGTATGCATCTACATATCCAACAGGTATATTAGGAATTTCTGCTTTTACTTTGTTGATGTATTCCAACAATTCATCTTCGGTTAATTCCTTTCTATACATTACTTCATTGCCAACTGCAGCTATATCAACCAAGCCATCTTTAGCCAATTTTATTAGCCCTTCTACTTCCCGTTTATTAATATCTAAGTCATCTCCCAACCAAGCACCTACTAGTGTCTTTATTCCAAACTCTTTCGCAACTTTAGGAATTAATTCATTCCCCTCTGTGCATGAAAACGAACGGATCCATTTGGTATGGGGTTTCAAAATTTCCATCCGCCTTCTCACCTGCGCTTCTGAAATGATATCTCCAGGCTTTTGACCTTCTTCATATAAACTGAAGCAAAAACCATGTACCCGGTGTTGCAGAATTTCTTGCAT
>JANPHE010000236.1:0-10081 GCA_031424295.1 Segetibacter sp.
GGTGAAGATGTAGATTCTGAAACATTGGGTGGTGCTGCTACTCACAATGAAATTAGCGGCATAGCTGATTATAAATTCTCCAACGAACAAGACTGCCTGGATCAGGTAAAAAAAATCATCAGCAAATATGGCCACCGACCAACTGCGGGATTTGATAGAGCTGAGCCTGTTGTGCCTAAAAAAGACCCAAAAGAAATCTACGGAATAATGCCAGTCGGCAATGCCAAACCCTATGATGTAGTGGAGATCATAGAACGCATTGTTGACAATAGCGAGTTTGAACAGTTTAAGGAACATTATGGAAAAACCATGCTTTGTGGCTATGCAAGAATAGATGGTTGGGCTGTAGGTATTGTAGCCAATCAACGATTGGTTATTAAAAATAAAAAAGGTGAATTGCAGATGGGCGGAGTTATCTACAATGACAGTGCGGATAAAGCTGCAAGGTTCATCATGAACTGTAACCAGAAAAAAATTCCACTGGTGTTTATGCACGATGTAACGGGCTTTATGGTAGGTAGCAGAAGCGAGCATACCGGCATTATAAAAGACGGCGCAAAACTGGTAAATGCAGTAGCAAATTCTGTGGTTCCAAAAATTACAATCATCATTGGAAATAGTTATGGTGCGGGTAATTATGCCATGTGCGGTAAGGCTTACGATCCACGTTTTATATATGCATGGCCAAGTGCCAAAATTGCCGTTATGGGTGGTGAACAAGCTGCAAAAACCATGTTGCAGATACAAGTTGCCGGACTAAAAGCAAAAGGTGAGGTAGTAACACCAGAAGCTGAACAGGAACTCTTAAACAAGCTAAAGCAACAATATGAAAGGCAGACTTCCCCCTACTATGCCGCTGCCAGATTATGGGTTGATGAAATAATTGATCCTATAGATACCCGTAAACTAATATCAGAAGGGATATCAGCTGCGAACCACCAGCCTCATTTTGATGATTTTAAACTCGGCGTTTTTCAGGTGTAATTTGATACAATAATATTGGCTAAATGAATACAATTGACAATGCATTTTTATTCCAAAGAATATAATAAAATAATGATCATCTATCAGGTTGATGCATTTACTTCTCAACGGTTTGGTGGCAATCCTGCTGCTGTTTGTCCTTTGGATCAATGGCTTCCTGATGAACTAATGCAACAAATAGCTGCAGAAAACAACCTAAGCGAGACTGCATTTTTTGTAAAGGAAGGGAGCGATTATAAGTTGAGATGGTTTACGCCGGAATACGAGATTGACCTTTGTGGTCATGCTACACTTGCAACAGCATTTATTCTTTTTAACCAGTTGAACTATATTGAAAATACCATTAGGTTTCGTACCAAAAGTGGCTTGCTTGAGGTAACGAAAAAAGGAGAATTAATAGAGTTGAACTTCCCATCAAGAATGCCCATTGAATGTAATATACCAAATGAACTTATTATAGGATTCAATATTGCACCTTCTAAAGTTTTAAAGTCAAGAGACTATTTTCTGGTTTATGACAACGAAGCACAAGTTCGGGAATTGATTGCTGATTTTAATTTTCTTAATAAGTTGGACACTATTGGTGTCATCGTAACCGCAGCTTCATCAGAAGTTGATTTTGTATCGAGATTTTTTGTTCCAAATAGTGTCATTGGCGAAGATCCTGTTACAGGCTCAGCGCATTGTAGTCTCATTCCGTATTGGGCAAAAGAGTTGAAAAAAGCGACACTTTCAGCCAGGCAAATTTCATCAAGAATAGGTGAACTTTTGTGCGAGGACAAGGGGGAACGAGTTACGATGGCCGGTACAGCAGTTTTGTATCTAAAGGGAGAATATTATATCTAACATGTCAACAAATCACATAACCATATATACAGATGGTTCCAGCAGGGGAAATCCGGGGCCGGGAGGATTTGGAGCCATCCTTATGTACGGTAATAATAGAAAAGAAATATCAAAAGGATACCGGCTTACAACTAACAATAGAATGGAATTGCTAGGTGTAATTAGCGCATTGGAAACCCTTACCAAGAAAACCATACCGGTTACCATTTTTACAGATAGCCAGTATATTGTAAATTCAGTTCAAAAAAAATGGCTGGACAAATGGATAAAAACAAATTTTTCCGGAGGTAAAAAAAATAAAGACCTGTGGCTGAAATATGCCCAATTAGCTCAAGATTTCCAAATAACATTCAAGTGGGTAAAAGGTCATGCAGATAACCCATATAATAATCGCTGCGATGAATTGGCAACACTAGCAGCAGATGGTTCTGAGCTATTGGTAGATGTAGTTTACGAACGAGATGTAGCAAGTAGTTAATAGATGTTATTCTTAAAACTATCCTATTATTTTATGCTACAAAAAAAATGACAATAAAAAAGAGGCTGCCTAATAAAGCAGCCTCTTTTTTATTGTCATTCAGAATTTTGATTATTGCAAAACAATGATCTTCTTCCTTACTACAGTATTTGTATTTCTTAACTCAAGAATATAAGTTCCTGTAGGAACGCTGTTACTTAAATTAAGCGCACCGTTATTTACAATCCCTTGTTGAACTTGTTTGCCAGCAATATTAATTATTGAGAAACCTGCGTTGTTTCTGAATTCCTGAGAACCAACATTTATTCTAGAACCTTTACGAGCAGGAACTGGATAAACGACTACATTTTCAATGCTACCGTTTTCGTCAATAAGCTCGTTATTGATTCCTCTTGGACCAAAGCAAGTTGAAGTTGTAAATGTTCTCTTTGCAGAAAATCCAGAAGCAATATCGACTCCACCAGTATCACAAAGAGCTCTAATAAACCAATCGTAGCTAGTACCACAAGTTAAACCAGTAACTGCTAGGTAAGTTCTGTTACCTGAAACCAGCGTATTGGTGTAAGAGGTAGTTCCAGTTTTTCTTCTCCTAATTTGGTATTGTTTAGGTCTAGGTCCTGCAACAGTATCCCAATTTAATCTAACAGAGGTAGTTGTTTTGTTGGTTTCAACTTTAGTAGGTGGAGCTGCACATAAATTGCCAGCCTCATTGGTGATCCATTGAAACATGTTCAGGTTAGAGTAAAACTTGCTGTCTGTTCTAAACCGATAGAACAACTCGATTGGCTTAGCTTTTACATCATTTGAATAATCATCATTGTCTTCAAACTTAACTCCAGGTCTTACAAAATAGGCATCGGATTGACTTCCATTACCATTCTCTTTAAAGAAGAAAACACCTAAGTTATTAGGAACACCTGCAGTTCCAAATAAATCTACCCAACTAATCTTTACTTCGATATCGTTGGTACCAGTTTTAATACTATCTGTTACAGCTTTATTGTTGCTCCAGCCTTCAAATCCAGCTGCACTGTCTCTACGAACTTCGCCATATCCGTTTTTAAAAAAAACGACTGCATTTCCTTTAAAAGGTAGTGGTCCTCTACGGTTGTCGTAATTAAATCCTGTATCGTTACCTGCCGTACCTAATTTGCTCAAATAAACAAGCGTAGGCTCATCTTTAATGAATGTTCCACCGCCGGTAACACCCAGATACAAAAAGTTAGCATCCCATGTAATAGCATAGATGCCGTTTTTTTCTACAGATTTAAAATCAGTAGCTACATTTCCAGTAAGAACAGCAGTGCGAACAGGCTGAGCTGTAACTGCTAATACCATAAAAAGAGAAAAAAGAGTAAATAACTGTTTCATTTTACAAGATTTAAATTAAAAAAAGATTGTTAAGCAATATGTATTTTTTACACATTGTGCAATTTTAAGAAAAATTTTAACACAAAGATCATTTCAAGCAAAATTAATTGCAAATTTAATATTGAGCTATAGCATAATAATTGACAAAAAAGATGTTTTATAGTTGCAATTTAATTCCTCAAGCCACTACAGAACGACTTTGTACTTTCTTTACTATATAATTATAAATTAAAAATAAAGCACCTGAATAGAAAAGATTTCCGTAAATGCTATTTAAAAGAAAATTTCCGAAGAATTCATTCTTATAAAATGGGATAGCAGCAATAAAACACGCACCTAGTCCAGAAAGAGTCCTAGGGTAAACAACTCCGTCCGCTAACCAAGTACCAAAATTAGAAATGACAAAAAAGATAATACCGCTCCAAAAAGAAGCAAAAATAATATTAGATAAAGAAGCCTTCTTAATGAATGAAGCTAATGCAGTGATAAGAATAAATGCGGCATAAACAAAAATTTGATTAGTGCCATAAAATCCTTTTACTGATGTAAATAAGTGTAGACATACATCTGAAATGAACAGTGAAGCTAATGGAATTAGGAATGCATACTTTTTATCCTTAATAACCGAACCGCCAAAAATGGCCATAGCACCAATGGCTGTAAAGTTTGGATAATGTGGAAATAATCTTGTAAAAGCTGCAGCAACAATCAACAAAATTGCTGGTAAAATGTAACGCTTATTTTGATAGTCCATATTCATTTATAATGTTTGGATGCAAATTTAGTTTAAAACTTGAAACCGTTTGATTAAAAAATTAGCCGTTTGTAATGAAGGGAATAAATGCTTTGTACACAATTGAATCTTCATCAAAAGCGATGGAATAAGGAGTATCCGCTAATATAGCAAATGCGTCCCCTTTTTTACAATTAATATCTTTGCAACAAACCACTCCTTTCATTACCAAAAAGACCTCAGCACTTTTGCTCTTAGAAACGTATTCACTTCCCTTCGATAATCGTAAAACGTGAATAGCAAAATCTTCAACATTCAAAGGATAATTAAAAGCCCCGTCAGGCTGTTGTTCTCCTTTTAGTATTTCCGGTTCTATTCCCACAAAATCAATATGTTTTAGTAGCTCATGCACATCGATATGTTTAGGGGTAAGCCCACCCCTCAACACGTTGTCGCTGTTTGCCATCAATTCAATATTCTGCCCTTCGAGATAAGCATGTGGAAGACCCGCACCCTGAAAGATTCCTTCTCCCTTGTTTAACTTTACAATATTGAAAAAATAAATAGAAAAAATGCCTTTATCAATATTGCCTGAAGATAATTGGCCGCCGTAAAGTTTATTTACCCAATAACCAGGTTCATTTTTAGCTGAAGTTATTGTCAATTCCCTTTTTACCAATGGAAGAAGCAAATCATCCACTGCTTTCTGAGGCATCTCCATTACCGTTTTGTATAAACCAAAATAACCTTCAGTTTCAAAAACATTTTTTAAACATTCAAATTCTTTAACTGTATCCAAAACGTTGTTAATTTCTGCTTCCTTTTTAAAACCATGCAGTAACCAGAATTCATCAAGCGCAATCATCATTTCCGGTTTATGATTTCGGTCTTTGTAGTTGCGATAAGGCGCATTTATTGGTACATCCATCGCTTCTTCTTTATCAAATCCAATTTCAGCTCCTTCTTTTGATGGATGTACTTGAATTGAAAGCATTTCTCTTACATCCAAAACTTTCAACAGAAAAGGCAATTCACCAAATCTTTTAAAAACTTTGCTTCCTATGTGAAATTCCGGATTCAGATCGATCTGCTCTGCCCACGATTTTGGTCCATCTTCTGTAAGCAATACTGATGACGCACTAGGATGTGCACCTAACCAATATTCTGCAAAAGTTTTTTGTTCTAAATTATCAATATTTAGGAGATGAGGTATATAATTAAAACCACCCCATGCATAATGCTGAACCTTTCCAACAATTTTAAAAATCTTATTTTTCAATTTATATTTTTACTTTAGAATGTCGAAAATAAAATAATTATGGCACAGCACAATGAAACTGGATCTGAAGGCGAAAAGCTGGCAATAGAATGGCTAACTGCAAAGGGGTTCATCATCAAAGAAAGTAATTGGAGATACAGACATTTGGAAGTAGATATAATTGCTGAAAAAGGTGACACTTTGCACTTCATTGAGGTGAAAACAAGAAGAAGTACAAAATTTGGCAATCCGGAGGAAAGCATCAACAAACAAAAAATGAAAAATTTGAAAGATGCCGCTGAACAATACCAAATTAAAAATCCGGGATGGAAATGGATTCAGTTTGATGTTTTGGCTATCCTTTATAAACCTGATGGCATAGATTATTGGTTTAATCAGGACGTATATTTATAAGAAAGTGGGATGATACATTTGCATCATCCCACTTTTATTTATTAGTCAAATGAATTTTACCAAACCTTTGCTCTCTTATCTTGAGGCCTATACATTTTATCCCCTTCCTTTACACCAAATGCAACATAAAAGGGTTCAAAATTGGACAAAGGTCCATTTACCCTAAACATTTCTGGAGAATGTGGATCAGTCGTTACCCTCACTTTCATCGTTTCTTCTCTGTTCATTATTCTCCAAACCTGGGCATAGCCAAAGAAAAAACGTTGGTCAGGAGTAAATCCATCTATTTTAACTGTATCCTTTCCTTGGGGCGTCATTTTAAATGCGTCATAGGCAATTGCTAGACCCCCGAAATCAGCCAGATTTTCACCGAGCGTAAGACTTCCGTTGATGTGCATGCTATCAAGTATTGTATAAGTATTGTATTGATTTACGACCTCTCCGCTTTTCGCATTAAATTTTGTTGCATCGTCTTTTGTCCACCAATCCTTCAAATTACCTTCTGCATCATATTGCCTTCCTTGATCATCAAAACCATGCGTAATTTCATGCCCAATTACCATTCCAATACCACCATAATTGATTGCATCATCCGCATTCATATCAAAGAAAGGAAACTGAAGTATCCCTGCCGGAAAAACGATTTCATTAAAGGAAGGATTGTAGTAGGCATTTACTGTAAACGGCGTCATACCCCATTCTGTTTTATCAACAGGCTTACCAACCTTCTCAATCATTTCTTTGTAACTGTGTCTGGCAATACTTACATTATTGGCAAAATAATCTCCTTTCGATATTTCTACGTCATCAAAATTTTTCCATTTATCAGGATAGCCAATCTTCTTCATTATCGTATTTAATTTTCCCAATGCACGTTGTTTGGTAGAATCGGTCATCCAATCTAAGTTGTTGATATGCTTCTGAAAAGAAACTTGCAGATTGTTAACCAATTCATCCATTCTTTTCTTTGCTTCAGCAGGAAAATATTTTTGAACAAACAATTGGCTGGCAAGGTCCTTTAATCCCCCATCGGTATTGCTCACCATTGTTTTCCAACGTTCGCTTTGGACTTTCTGTCCGCTAAAAGTTTTATTAAACTCAAATGAAGCATCTCTGAAAGCTTTGCTAAGCAAACTAGATGATCCAGAAACGATGTCAAATTTGATTTTTGACTTCCAACTTTCAATAGGCTGAGATGCTAGTAATGCGCTTAGTCCGACAAAATAACCAGGTTGACCAACGTTCACACTATCAGGATTGATCTTCATTTTTTTAAATGCATTTGTCCAACCAACATTAGGTGCTAGTTTTTCTAATTGCGCTACCGACATTTTATTGTAATTAGCCTGAGGATCTCTCAATTCAACAGGGCTGCGATGAGATTTTGCTATAAGTGTTTCAAGCCCAAGTATCTCTTCAGCCATTTTTTTAGATGCAATTGAATCTGTACCTGTTAGGGTAAATAACTTTACAGCATATTCAACCATCTTTTTTCTTTCGGCTGCAGATGATGGTCTTGTATAATATTCCTTCTCTGGAAGCGTCAGTCCAGTTTGTGTAAATACTGCAATATTTTTACTACTGTTTTTATCATCAGCTCCTACATAAAACCCAAGCAAATCTCCATCACCTTCAGGATATGATTCGGCGATCAGATTCATCAATTCTTTATAGTCTTTTACCGCATCTATTTTTGCAAGCAATGGCTTAATAGGGTCATAACCTTTTTTCTCAATGGCTACTGTATCCATCCCACTAGCATAGAAGTCACCAACTTTTTGTTCAACTGTTCCTTTTGCAGCATTTTTAGCACCTGCTTCTTCTAAAATGCCTTTTAATTTTTTTAGGTTTTCTTGATACAATGTATAAAAACTACCCCATCCACTTTGATCCTCGGGTATTTTATTGGCTTTTATCCAACCACCATTGGCATATAGAAAAAAGTTATCACCGGGCTTGATAGAACTATCCATACCCGATTTATCAAAAAAAGTGGTTCGCTGTTCAGGATTGTTTTTTTCATTCGAATTATTACATGCTACAAAAGAAAATATAGCAGCAGCTACAAATAATGGCAAGGATTTAATCATTAAAAAAAATTTAGCTGCAAAAGTGGTGAAAAAATTTCGTTTTCTTATACCGCTTATCAAAAAGGATTGTTCTAATTTTCAGATTTAACTAAAAATGAAAAAAGCTGCCTAACAACAGGCAGCTTTTATATTTAATTTATTGTAATGCTATTTGATCAGATTTACAGAGCCTTTCTTGTCAACTACTGAATTGTCGGCAAAGGTTATTCGGGCTACATATACATATACCCCTGTTGGCTGTAATGTTCCTTTTGACCGTCCATCCCATCCTGCACCTACAGTCGTCGTTTGGAAAATGGCTTGGCCCCACTGGTTAAATACTCTAAAATCTATTGCCTTTACATTATTTGCGCTCACATTAAATACATCATTTTGGCCATCGCCATTTGGAGTAAATGTATTTGGTATGAAAAGATTATTGTCCTTATCAACCTTTAATAACAAAGTAGCAGTATCGAGGCACCCATCTTGAGAAACGCCTTTTACAATAATCTCTTTTGTATCAGTTGCAAACAAAATCTGGCTCTTAGCAGTTTGGTTAGTAAATAAGGAAGCTGGAAGCCAAGATGTAATCTGATAACCTACCTGGGCATTTGTTTGTAGCGTTACATTCAGACCGGCCCTTACAGGGTTCTGACTACTGGTGAGCGTTAAATCAAATTGGAACACAGTAATGTTTGTTGTTCTAAACACACTATCGCAACCAAACACCGTTCTCAAAGTATCTTTTACAATAACAGAAGATGCATAATTCTTTCCATTAAACAATACATTCTTACAACCTGATAAAGATCCGGTGGTACTAACCGGTGTTATCGTTTGAATTACAATGTTGACAGTTCTAAAAACACTGTCACATCCTTCCACAGTTCTTAGTGTATCTTTTAATGTAGTGGTGCTCGTATAGGTCGTTCCTGCAAAAACAGCACTATTACAGCCTTTTATATTGATTGTTTGAGGTACAGGTGTTATTATTCTTACAAAGATATTGGTAACCTTTCTGATGCTGTCACATCCATAGCTTGTTCTAATAGTATCCCGAACGACAGTTGAAGCAGTATAGGTCATTCCGTTGTAAACTACACTTCCGCAACCTGTTAAAGAAGCAGTTTGGTTAACAGCAGTTATAATGTAAATGGTAATGTTGTTTGTACGGAATACACTATCACACCCTTCAACTGTTCTTAACGTGTCTAGTACAGTTGCTGAAGCAGTATAATTTATTCCGTTAAACACCAGGCTGTTACAACCTGTCAATGCTCTGGTAATTGAAACCGCTGTAATCTGTCTTATGATGATACTATTCGTCCGATATACACTGTCGCAACCCTGCGGTGTTTTCAATGTGTCTTTCACTACCGCATTTGATGTATAAGTCACACCATTAAACACAAGGCTGTTACATCCTCTTACTGTATTGTTCAAACTTACAGGTGCTATTATTTTTACAACAATGCTTACCGTATTGTAAACACTATCACAACCCTCAACAGTTCTCAATGTATCAGATATAGTTGTAGATGATGTATAGGTTACTCCTTTGAACGTTACACTGTTGCACCCAAATACACTGGCAGTTCCAGTAACAGGTGATATAGTCCGTATCTTGATGTTATTCGTGCGATAAATACTATCGCATCCTTCTGCTGTCCGTACGGTATCCTTCACTATTACTGAGGAAGTATAGGTTACGCCATTAAAGACTAAACTGTTGCAACCCGTCAATGACTGACTACCGGTAACAGCAGTTATTTGTTTTATGATGATGCTGTTCGTACGATAAACACTGTCACAACCTTGCGGTGTTTTCAACGTATCTTTCACTACCGCATTTGATGTATAAGTTACGCCATTAAACACAAGGCTGTTACAACCTCTTACTGTATTGTTCAAACTTACTGGCGCTA
>JANPHE010000237.1:0-21139 GCA_031424295.1 Segetibacter sp.
CTTCTGCCATTGCCGGTATTTCTTCAGCTCTGTAATCGCCTCTGTCCAGCTTTAACTTGGTTTCTTCAAAAGCTTTAAGGGTAAGGTCAATATCCTCTTCTGAATGTGCAGCAGTTGGTATCAATCTAAAAATAATATCGCCTTTAGGAATAACCGGATAAACAACAATGGAACAGAAAATATGATAGTTCTCTCTTAGATCCATTACCATAGAAGTGGCTTCCGGCAATTCACCTTTCATATAGATTGGGGTTACCGGCGAATTGGTGCTGCCTATATCGAAACCTCTTGCTTTCAGGCCATCCTGAATTCGATTTACATTGTACCAAAGTTTTTCTCTTAGCTCGGGCATACTTTTCACCATTTCCATTCGGTGAAGCATACCTTCTACTACGATCAATGGAAGGCTTTTGGCAAAAATCTGGCTTCGGGTATTGTATCTGAGGTATTTGATAACATTTTTATCGCCACTTATAAAAGCACCAATACTTCCCATGCTTTTCACAAAAGTAGAGAAGTACAAATCTATATCTTTCTGACAGCCCTGTGCTTCATCTGCACCACCTCCTGTAGGCCCCATATAACCAAAACCATGTGCATCGTCTATCAGTATTCTGAATTCATATTTTTCCTTTAAGGCTACAATTTCTTTCAATATGCCCTGTTCGCCATCCATTCCAAAAACGCCTTCGGTAATCACCAATATGCCACCCCCATTTTTGTTAGCCATTTCTGTAGCACGTTGCAATTGCTTTTCGCAGTCGTCTATATCGTTGTGCTTAAAAGCGTAACGATGCCCCATATGCAGTCTTACCCCATCTACAATGCAAGCATGCGCTTCTGCATCATACACTATTACATCTCTCCTATTTACAATAGCATCTATACAGCTCATGATGCCCTGGTAACCAAAGTTGAGCAACATGGTATCTTCTCTGCTGACAAATGCACTGATCACTTTTTCCAGTTCATCATGTTTAGCGGTGTTTCCGCTCATCATTCGGGCACCCATAGGGTTACCCATACCGTACATGGCAGCAGCTTCGGTATCTATCCTTCTCACCTCGGGATGGTTAACAAGACCTAGGTAGTTGTTGAGGCTCCAAACGATCATTTCTTTGCCTCTGAAACTCATTCGGGGTCCCAATTCGCCATCCAACTTAGGAAATGCGAAATAGCCGTGTGCCCGATCCATATGCTGACCAAGCGGCCCACCATCCTTTACCAATTTCTCGAAAATGTCTGCCATACTAATTTTTTTCAGGTTTTTTGAGCAACAGCAGGTTGTTAACTACCATTGCCGGCTGCCACCGTCCGAAGGCGGGGACGCACTTTTGTACTTTACATATTTTACTCAACTGTTTAACGCCGAACAAAATAAATTGGCACAAAGATAATAGTTGAGAGGCAGTCTCCAATGAATAGGCAGGAAATTGATTGGAAGCAGGTAACAATGACAGTACATATAATTTATCAAATAAAAAAGCTGCCATAGCCTTAACCATGACAGCCCTTTAATATTAAATTGATTTCCTATCTTCCTCCTGTAGCTTCCTGACTTCCAAATACTTTTTTAAGCAAATCCGTGGTTCGGGCAACAGGGTCTTTTCTTATCTTTTGTTCTTCTTTAGCTACTTCGGCAAAAATGCCATCCATCGCTTTTTGGGTTACATAACCGGCGAGGTCTGTATTCACCTTGTTAGTGGCAAATTGGTTGTACACCTTTGTTACATCAGCCCAATACTTAGTGGCATTTACATTTTGTAATGATTGTTCTATGACAGGTCTGAAAGAAGCAGTAAGTGCAGCAGTCGTCTTTTCTTTAAAGTAATTGGTTGCAGCAAAATCACCACCTTTCAATATTCCAACAGCATCTTGTATGGACATTTGTTTAACCGCACCAATAAAGATTCCTCCGGCTCCTTTTGCAGCATCTTCGGCTGCCCTGTTCATAGACAGAATGGCTTTGTCAACCATACTGCCCATGCCTACACTGCGCAAGGTACTTTCTACCTTCTTAGCTTCTTCAGGCATGAGTATTTTTAATGCGGCATTCTTAAAAAAACCGTCAACAGAAGATAATCTGTTTGCACTGTTGGTTGTTCCTATTGTCAACGCCTGTTTTAGTCCACCAACAATGTCCTGATTGGTAAGGCCGGTATTGGCCATCGTATTGAGTACCTGTTGAGCCGTATCGCAGGAAGCGAATGTGCTGCAAATTAACACAAGTAGTAAAAGCATTCTTTTCATAAACTGTACATTTCGGGATGGGTTATTATTCTAAATTCTGTTCGTTCTTATTGTTTTCCAAAGACTTTTTTCAAAAGATCAGTTGTTTGAGCAAATGGGTCTTTCCTTATTTTTTGTTCTTCGAGGCTCACCTGGAAAAAAATACCTGCCAATGCTTTTTCTGTTACAAATGCTGCAAGGTCCGGATTAATTTTGTCCATGCTAAATCTGTTATAGTTAGTGAACAAGGTATTCCAGTATTTTGTGGCATTTACTTTAGCCAATGATTGTTCTATTACCGGGCGGAATGAATTGGTAAGGTTAGTCGTTGTCTTATCTTTGAGGTAATTGGTAGCAGCAAAGTCGCCGCCTTTTAAAATACCCATTGCATCGGTGATGGTCATTTGTTTGATGGCGTTTACAAAAATAGGTGCTGCACTTTTAGTAGCATCTTCAGCAGCCCGGTTCATACTCAATATGGCTTCATCTACTTGTGCGCCTAAGCCAATAGAACGAAGTTTTTGTTCTACTTTTTTGGCTTCTTCAGGCATCAGAATCTTAATGGCAGCATCTTTGAAAAACCCGTCCGCTGCAGATAACTTTTCGGCACCTTTTTGGGTTCCTACTTCCAGAGCTTCTTTAAGGCCGCTTGCTACCGTTTCAGTTGACAAGCCGCCTCCTTTTCCTCCTTTCAATCGATCCAGCGAAAGTGTTCCGGAAGTATCATTGGTTACTTTTTTCATAAATCCTTTGAGCCCTTGAGATTGCACACCCGAAACGAGTAAGAAAGAAACGAGTACACTGAAAATTACTTTTTGCATGAGTTGTTTTTGCGGGTTAAGTCAAAAATGATACCATTTAAATGAATAGTATCTAAAATTGGTCAGGAAGTTTGGTTAAAATAAAGTTATGAGCACCAATTTTGATTATCCTGAGCACAATGATATCCAAATTTCTGTAAACGCCATCCTACATTTGTCAAATACATTTTAAGAATGAAAAAAATAATTGCTTTTGCTTTAGTAGTTGTATCTATCGTGACTTATAGTGCCTGCACCGGCGATAACAAACCTACCGAAGCCGTTGAACCAACTAATACCATAACTACGCCAATCAATATCGCTTTCAACATTATCAACAGTTTTCCGCATGATACTTCTTCATACACACAGGGTTTAATATTGTACAATAATACTCTGTATGAAGGAACAGGATTAGAACAACACAGCAAATTAATGCAGGTTGATCTTAAAAGTGGCAAGCCATCTCAATCCATTTCTATAGATCCAACCTTTTTTGGAGAAGGTATCACCATTCTGAATGATACAATCTATCAGTTAACCTGGCAAAACCACAAAGTGCTGGTTTATGACGCCAAAACTTTCAGGAAAATCAAAGAGTTTACATGGGAACGTGAAGGTTGGGGCATCACCCACAACGGAACTGACCTGATCATCAGTACCGGCGAAAGCAATATTTATTTTGTAGATCCTGCTACGTTCAAAGTAAAAACGATTATTGGCGTAACGGATAACAATGGACCCGTTGGAAATGTAAATGAGCTGGAATATGTAGATGGAGCCATTTACGCAAACATTTACCTAACAGACTTTATCATTAAAATAGATCCTTCCAATGGACACGTGATAGGAAAAATGGACCTGACTGGTATATTGCAACAGGCAGGTAAAAGTGTAGCTTATGAAAATGGCTTTGTATTGAATGGTATAGCCTATGACAGTCTTAAAAAATCATTCTTTATCACCGGTAAAAAGTGGCCACTTTTATTTGAAATGAAACTGAACTAGTGGTTAGACATATGGCAGAAATCTTGGCTTTTCTCTTTTCCTGGTTGACTGTTCATAGGCATAGGCCATTGCTATTAATTCCCCTTCGCTATAAGAAGTACCACAAAATGAAAGCCCAATTGGCAAATTGTGTACAGTACCCATAGGAACAGTTATATGCGGATAGCCTGACATAGCACAAGGGGAACTTAATGAAAATCCTGTATCATAATCCCCATTCACCAAATCAATACACCAGGAAAGCCCAGAAGTTGTACCACAAAAAGCATCCAATTTATTTTGCTCAAGCAAATCATCAATTATCTTTCTGGAAGAAGTGGAGGTAGCTAAAGCTTCTTTGTATTCTTTAGCATTTAAATCGCCTTTTTCATCGCACATTTCCAATAGTTCTTGCTTAAAGTAAGGCATAGCTTCCTTAGCACGTTGTTTATTGTATGCAACAATTTCCGTAAGGGATTTCACTTTCGCATTGGCTGTTGCCAGGTATTTATTCAACCCGTCTTTAAACTCGTATTGCAGTACCTGATACTCGGAACCGCCTAAAGGATTTATTTGTTTCAGCAAGTCAATTTCTACAACCGTAGCTCCATTTTTCTTTAATACCTCAATTGCTTCCTTCAACAGTGCTACAACTTCTACATTGCCATTGAAAAAAGATTTTTCTATTCCCAATCGCTTTCCTTTTAATCCATCGGGTGTACAAAACCTGGAATAGTCTTTTTCTGCTTTAAGCTCCAAGGTTATGGCATCATTAGTATCCTTGCCTGCCAGGACACCTAATAAGATAGCGGCATCCTTTACAGTTCGGCACATAGGGCCTGCGGTATCCTGCGTGGCTGAAATAGGAATGATTCCTGACCTGCTCCACAAGCCGACAGTAGGTTTTATGCCCACCAACGCATTGATAGAAGCCGGGCTCACTATGGAACCGTCCGTTTCGGTCCCTATGCCAATTGCGCACAAATTAGCAGCGATGGCAGCACCTGTGCCTGAACTTGAACCCGATGTATTTCTATTGAGCGCATAAGGCATTTTTGTTTGGCCGCCCCTGCTACTCCAACCGCTGGTAGAATGTGTGGACCTAAAGTTCGCAAATTCACTCAAGTTGGTTTTGCCCAATATAACAGCCCCTGCTTCTCTTAGTAGTTTCACTATATGGGCATCTTTAGAAGCAATGTTGCCCATTAATGCTAAAGAACCTGCTGTTGTCATCATAGAGTCCGCGGTATCGATATTGTCTTTTATCAAAATTGGTATGCCATGAAGCATGCTTCTTACCAATCCGGAAGCTCTTTCGGCATCCATAACAGAAGCTATAAACAATGCTTCTTTGTTAAGTTCTATAATGCTATTAAGTGATGGACCCGTTTTGTCTAAAACCTCTATTTGCTTTAGGTACCACTTGGTTATCTGAACCGAGCTCAATTCGCCTGCTGACATTTTATGCTGAAGCAATTCAATAGTCGTTTCTTTCAGATCGAAATCGTTGAGTTCAATCTCCGATAATTCGATGGGTACCTCTTCTGATTTTGCTCCATTAACGCCTAGAAACGACATTATTCCCATGCCGGCCAATGAGGTATTTTTTATGAAATTTCGTCTTTGCATGATGCTTTATTTAATTGCTATCTATAGTTTATCTATAGAATTACCGAAAGTAATTCCATTTGCGTTAGCATTTGAATAAAAGGAGAAACAAAAAAAGAAAAATCCAATGAAACCAAACCATAACATTTGACAAAAAAAGATTGAAATTTAAACAAAATTCAGCAGACCAATTGTCATTAAAAGCAAAACCCGTTTCATGTAGGAAAAGGTTTTAGCAGTTAGCTTATTAAAAAAATCACCCTTTGAACTTATAATGCCAGCTCAAATAGGCAACAAAAAAGCATAAAAGACAAAGTCCAAGAGCAGGTAACGTTTTGGATAATGAATGTTTTGCAATGTAATGAGCAATAACTGCGACCAACATAAAAAGAGAGATCGACAATGAAGCTATTACTGCCAATTGGTACATCCAAATACCTCCGATGAGCATTACACACAATAATCCCTTTGCAATACCTACAATATTCCGAAACCAGTCAGGGAAATTGAAAGTTTTAAAATCATTTGCAATCGTTTCAAACTTCAAAACCCATACATTTAGGATGGAAATGGCAATAACAAGCTGACAAATAATGGTAATGATCTGCATGTTCTCAAGAGAGATTAAACCTGTTTCTTGAGCCTGCAATAAATTAATGTCGAGAATAAAATTTTGCATAAATAAGCTGTTTAGGTGAATGGATACGAAAAGTTACTGCATTTATTTATATTATCTAATTCTCTGCAAAAAAAATGACGAATACAAATGTATTCGCCATCATTGTTCACAATTGTTATTTTATGCTTCAGCCATTTCTGCTCCTTCTTTCCTATATGCTTCGCTTAATTTTTTCTGAACTTCAAAAGAAACCGGCGCATAATGATCAAATTTCATTTTAAAACGGGCTCTCCCTTGGGTTACACTTCTTAATGAAGCGGAAAATTGCTGCATTTCAGCATGCGGAACCTGGGCTTTTACCACTGTAAAATTCCCTTCCGTGTCCATCCCTTCAACCATGCCTCTCCGTTGCTGAATATCGCCCATGATGGCACCTGTAAGTTCATCGGGGCAACGGACCTCTACATAATAAATGGGTTCCAATAACTGTGGATCTGCTTGCTGAAATGCGAGTTTAAAGGCGTGCATGCCCGCTAATTTAAAGGCAATATCGTTGCTGTCAACCGCGTGCATTTTTCCATCAAAAACACAAACTCTAATATCCCTTACACAAGATCCGGTCAATGGACCTTTTTGCATTTTTTCCATTACGCCTTTCAGTATGGAGGGAAGAAATCGGATATCAATAACGCCGCCAACAATGCAGTTGTAATACACCAATTTTCCACCCCATGTCAGGTCATAGATATCTTTGCCTCTAATGGTTAGATTATCAGGTTCGGGCATGCCTTCATACCATGGATCTATGCGCAATGACACTTCGCCAAACTGACCCGCACCGCCTGATTGTTTTTTATGCCGGAATGCGGCCTCGGATTCTTTCCTAATTGTTTCTCGGTAAGCAATTTTTGCCGGAAAATATTGCACTTCAATTTTAAAATTATGCTGCAGTTTCCATTTAATAACAGCAAGGTGCATTTCACCTTGGCAATGCAGGATGGTCTGACCTAATTCGGCAGATACTTCTACCTGCAAAGAAGGATCCTCTTCCTTCAGCTGGTGCAATGCAGCAGCAAGCTTCTCCTCCTCCCCCCTTTTTGAAATAGCAATGGCAATGCTCAATAACGGGTCAGGAAAAATAATTGGTTTAAGGTCTATCTGCTTCCCCTTTTCATGCAAAGTGTTGTTTGTATGCTTATTTTTTAATTTTAAAGTTGCCCCTATGTCACCGGCAACCAATTCCTCAACAGCAATACGTTTATTCCCTTCAACCACAAATAACTGATTCAGTTTTTCTGTGACGTTGGTATTTTCATTTACTAACTCAATACCGGCTTTTACTGTGCCTGAGTAAACTTTAAAATAACTCAGATCACCGATATGTGGCTCCGTTACAGTTTTATATACAAAAAGACAAACCGGACCGGCAGCATCACATTTTACGACTACTCCATCCTTATCTATTTGAGGCGGCATTTCGTTGGCGGGCGGACATACATTGTCAATATAACTCATCAGCCTCGCTACTCCTCTATCTTGCTTACCTGAGGTGCAGAATACCGGGAAAAGATCATGGTTTAACATGGCGAGATGAAGCCCCGCTTTCATTTCATCCTCTGTAAGTTCACCTTTTTCAAAATACTTTTCCATCAAACTTTCATCATTGGAAGCAATGGCTTCAATCAGTTCTTTATGCATTGCCTCCGCCCTTCCTCTTTCATCTAATGGGATAGGTAATTTTTGAGGTTTTACGCCAACTTCGCTGTATTGATACATAACCATCGTTAATACATCTATAATGGCATTAAATCCAAGACCGGCATTGATCGGGTATTGAACTGGAACAATATTTTTGCCAAAATGCGATTTGGCTTCCTGAAGGGTTTTGGCATAATCGGCTTTTGGATGATCTAATTGGTTAATAAGGAAGATCATGGGCGTTCTGAATTTTTCAGTGTATTCCCATATCACATCCGTACCGACTTCTACACCTGTGCTTGCGTTTAACAACATGATTCCGGTATCGCCAACCCTCAACGCAGTGAGTATCTCTCCACAGAAATCATTATTACCTGGCGTATCAAGGATATTGATTTTATATCCTTTCCAGGGTGTATGTAGCAGTTTAGAAAAAAAAGAATTGCCCCGTTCTTTTTCAATATCTGAATAATCGCTGACTGTATTTTTTTCTTCAACACTTCCCCGTTTATGTATCAATCCCGCTTCGAAAAGCATGCTTTCGGCGAGGGTCGTTTTTCCACTGCCGGAATGGCCCAGCAGTACTATGTTTTTTAGGTGAGCCGTATCAAAAATTGGCATAACAAATGGTTTATGGTTAAAGAATAATAATGCTTAGTGCTAAGATTTAATTGCATTTCCATGGTGAAGGTATTTATGCTAAAAAAAATGCGACATGATATCAATCATCTTTTTTCCAGTAAACTATCAGCTAAATGAGGAGTAAGTAATAGCAAATTTGCCAAGTACAAAGTAAGATTTTTTTTAGAACTAATGAAGTTTTAAAGTACTAAAAAACAAGCTGGAATTAAAATAAATCAACTAACTTAACCTACCAAAACCCACCTAAATGACAACTACACATAGTCACAAAAAACATCCCGTCAATCGTCAATCAAAAAAACAACTAGGTATCATTGGAAATATTCTTATCGTTCCACCATTGTTACTGGCAATTAAATGGCTTGGCACGAGTGATACGCTTTCTCCTGAAGGTAGGGTTAATACCTTTCTGCATGGCTTTCCCGAATCCCTTCAGCATTTTCAGTTAATAATTGTTTTTTCTTTGGTATGCTGTATTGTTTCACTTGTATTGGTATTCAAAAGTTTCAATCAACCTGCAATTTCTTTCAGGGTGTACGATATTATTGCAGCTATGCTGGCTTCTATAATTGCCTTGTTGAATGTTTTCCAATTATTGTAGTTTTCTTTTGAAAACGATATGGTTATTGAAAGAACTGAAGTTAGAAGTAATCAGGTTTCGGCAGAGCGCAAAAACGTTTGTTTGAATCTATAATGAAGAGGCAAATGGTATAGGTAATTAACTAATAAACAACAATGCATAAATGCAGAAGGAAAGTTGGCTATATTATCTCATTGCATCCATTCTAAAATTAAGCCTTTGATAATCCGGATCATTTAATACAATTCAATAATGTCTAAGTGTAAAGTGGGGATGAAAGGTGTTTACTAAAAAAAATTACGGGATTCGAAACCTGAAACTATTAGTTTTCAAAAAGCAAGTTGAACTTGTCTCGTAAGGAAATCCATTCTATTAATAGCCTGAATGGAAAATCTGGCATCAGTACCATATTTGAAAGGGAAAGTTCAAATAATTCAGGAATACTGTTGATTTGATGTGCTTCCATAAACCTGTGCATGTCCTCGCTGCACATTAGAAGTTGTGTATTTCTTGTCATTTTCTAAGATTTACTTGTTCTACTAACGGAGTATCCATTATGTTATTGTTTAAAACAATAATGAAGCCAAATCAAAGAAAGATATCGTTATTCTGAAAACAATAACGGCGAAGGATAATTTTAGGAGGGTAAATTATCCTGAAAAAAAAACTGTACCGGAAAATCTGCTTAATCCAAACCAAAAAGTCCTTTGTTTAAAGCTTGCATGGTAGCAATTTTATACTCACTTTTTATCAGTAAAGAGATGTTGTGTTTGCTTCCTCCATAGCTGACCATCCTAACAGGTATATCATGAATGGATTCGAATATCAACTTGATTAAGTGAGGCGTCTTGAGTATTTCATTGCCTACAATAGACACTATTGTATGATTTTCTTCCACCTCTACTTTACCAAAAGAATCAAGGTCTTGTCTAATACCTTCTAAATGTTCTTTGCTGTCTATTGTTACTGATACTGCTACTTCACTGGTAGTAACCATATCAATGGATGTTTTATAAGATTCGAAAATGTCAAATATTTTCCTCAAAAATCCATAGGCCAGCAACATTCGGCTGCTAAGAATATTAATTGCAATAATTCCATCTTTAGCTGCAATGGCTTTTACACCCATACTACCGGCATCCATAGTTACCAAGGTACCTTTGGCATCAGGTTGCATCGTATTGAGCAATCGTACAGGAATTTTATAGTGCCTTGCAGGCCATATAGAAGAAGGGTGCAAAATTTTAGCTCCAAAATAAGCCAACTCAGCCGCTTCCTCAAAACTTAGTTGTTCAATTGGAATCGTAGCCTTAACAACTCTTGGGTCATTGTTTTGCATACCATCTATATCCGTCCAAATTTCGCATACAGAGGCATCTATACCCGCAGCTATAATAGAAGCGCTATAATCACTTCCTCCCCTCTTTAGGTTGTCAACTTCTCCCAAATGATTACGGCATATATATCCCTGGGTTATAAATAGCTGCTTATTTTTTTTCTCTTTTAATATTTGGGAAAGCTTTACACGAATATTTCCGATAAGCGGTTCGCCGTCATTGTCAATTTGCATAAAATCCAAAGCAGGCAGCAGCTCATGTTCCATTCCTATTTCATCCAGGTAAATTGAAAAAATCTTAGTGCTTAATAATTCACCTTGTGCAAGAATGTCTTTTTGAAGCGCAAGGCTATAGGATATTTTAAGAATGATGTTTAAGAATTCAAAATGCTCGGATATGACTAATGCTGCCTTATCCTTTCCTGTTGCAGTGTTGATAAGCTCGTTAATAAATTCGCGGTAATAAGCCTCCAATTTAGCAACATTTGCACTAGCCCTCTTTCTATCATTGCTTGCCAAACCAATGCCAATCTCTTCCAATGCATTGGTTGTCCCGTTTAATGCACTCAAAACAACAATGGTTGGCTCAGCGGTGTTTTTAATCAATGCAGCCACTTGCTTCATCCGTTCAGGCTTGCCTATACTAGTACCACCAAACTTCATTACTTTCATCTGCTTCTGGTTTTAAGTTGTGCAAATATAATTGCTGAAAAAAGGAATATGCTTACTCTTTTTCAAAGACAGAAATAAAAGACATGTCTGTCAATTGCTTATTAATGCATCGTTAGTATTGTGTGGGAAATCCGAATTTATGTGAATACTTTACTTTTTTATCTCTTTCAGGAATTTGTGCATCCGTTTCTTAATAAACCCGTAAATGGCACCTGATCCGTTAGGTTTCTTAATAGCTACATAGCTCCACCTTTTGGACGTTGATAAAATAGAAACTGAAATGCCTGGTTGAAGATTAGCAACCAAAGGCGCATCATTGCTTGGATTCACACGTAGTGGTATTTCTTTCATTACCATTCTTACATCCGTAAACTCCATTTCATGATTTTGCTTAGAAACATCAGATACCCATTTAGACTGCAACGCAGTATCCGATCTTAACAAAGATTGTGGCCCTGCCTGGTAAATTGGCGCATTGGAAACAAACTTATTGTTCACTACTGCATTTTTTTGCCATACAGTATCAATTTCTTCCTTATTTACCTCCATCATTGAAGGATCAGTGATCCGGATCAATGGCGTTCCTTTGTAATTTTCTACACGACCCCTTACGGTTACATTCCTATTTAAAAAATAAGATTCAGGCGGCATTGAAAACTTTGCTCTATCTATGGAGTCTATTCTGAGCATCAAACGATGGCTGGGAGAGGAATCGTAAATATTTAAAAATGTTGGTTTTGTTTTTACATGAACCAGGTAGTTTGCAGAATAAACACGCCCCGAAAGTGTGACCACTTCGCCTACTTTTTCAGCTGGATTAGGAGCTGGTTGAGCAAAAGCCCGAAAACCAATTTGGGTAAATAAAAATGCAATAAAAATTTTCATACTCAACCACTTTAAATGAATCTTGACTCTAAAATGCATAACAAATAAAGACAAACTAACTGATTTGACCAATAATGAAGCCAATTTGACGTAGAACTACGCAATATTTTTGGCTAAATTACCTCTTTCTAGTATCTAAAATGGCTAGGTTTAAAAAACAATTAAAATTGTAAAAAAGTAAACTTTGGACCGGTTTTAAGTGGCAAGCGCATGAACCAAACATTAAAATATGTTTCAATTTCGTGTTTTGCCAAATCATGTATTACCAATAGATTAATAATTTTATAAAGCACTGAAAAGAAAAAAAGGTTTGTTTTGCAGCAAATTTTAATTGATTAAACAGTGATGAAAACAATTTTTCTAAGTGCAATCATTTTGATGTCTGCACACTTTTCCGGATGAAATCAAACAGACGCTTCAAAAAAAAACGCCTCCGACAGTTCAACCGTAGTCAATACAGATACTAAAAATGCAGATCCTGCGCCAAGCCCTTCCAAACATTCCGGCGCAATTGCAGATGCAAATACCATTTTGGCCCGTAAGGAAGTTCCAATACTTTGTTACCACCAGATACGAGATTGGACTGCTACAGATTCGAAATCTGCCAAAGACTATATTATTCCGGTTGAAGCATTTAAATCGCATTTGAAATTATTGGCCGATAGCGGCTATCACTCCATTCTTCCGGATCAATTGTATAATTACCTTGCTTTTGGCGATCCATTACCCGAAAAACCGGTGATGCTAACTTTTGATGATACGGACGATGACCAGTTCACGATTGCGGCTCCTGAAATGAAAAAATACGGGTTCAAAGGTGTTTTCTTTATTATGACCGTTTCCATCAATCGTCCAAAGTATATGACAACTGAACAGATCAAACAACTGAGCGATGATGGCCAGGTAATTGGCTCTCACACCTGGGACCACCACAATGTAAAAAAATATGTTGGTGAAGACTGGGTAATCCAGATAGAAAAACCAACTAAAAAACTAGAAGAAATAACAGGCAAACATCCTGACTATTTTGCTTATCCATTTGGCTTGTGGAATCCGGAAGCCATTCCTGAATTGAAGAAAAGAGGATTTAAAGCAGCTTACATCCTCAGTACCAAACGCGATCCAAATGACCCATTGTTTACCATCAGGCGCATTATTGCCAGCGGATACTGGAGTTCATCTACGCTATATAAAAGCATGATTAATTCTTTTCATTAATAAGCAATCGTTGGTTAGCAAGACCATCTGATCATTGAATGGTTAAACAGCTTACCATTCAGCTCTTGCGGTTGGAGAAATCGAAAAGTCTGCGAAATCATTGTTCAAAAATTTATAGTAGGCTGAAATAGCAATCATCCCGGCATTGTCTGTACAATACTCAAATTTGGGTATAAACGTATTCCAACCTTTTTTTATGCCGGTGTCGGCAAGGGCTGTTCTCAACCCACTATTTGCACTTACGCCACCTGCTATGCAGATATCGCGTATGCCTGTTTCTTTTACAGCCTTATCCAATTTCTTAAGCAGAATAGTAATAATACGATATTGAATGGAGGCGCAAATATCTGCCAGATTTTCCTGCACAAAATTTTCATTTTGCTTCTTTTCATTTTGCAGAAAGTAAAGAAAAGATGTTTTTAATCCGCTAAAGCTAAAATTTAGTCCCGGCACCTGAGGTTCCGGAAAAGTGAACCGCTTTGGATTTCCGTCCTTCGCATATTGATCAATCAAAGGTCCACCGGGATAAGGCAGCCCAAGCAGTTTGGCACTTTTATCAAAAGCTTCACCGGCAGCATCGTCTATGGTTTCGCCTAAGACCTTCATGCTGTATGGACTTTCGCAAAGCACTATCTGCGTATGTCCGCCGCTCACAGTAAGACACAGGAACGGAAAGGCAGGTTTAGGATCGTCTATAAGGTTTGCCAATACATGAGCCTGCATATGGTGAACACTAATCAAAGGCTTGTTTAAGGACAATGCCATTGATTTGGCAAATTGAGCACCCACCAATAAACTCCCTATTAAACCAGGTGCTTGGGTAAAGGCAATGGCATCCAACTCTTGCAAAGAGACTTCCGCTTTCTTAAGCGCAACATCTACTACGGGAACAATGTTTTGCATGTGCGCCCTACTTGCCAATTCTGGCACTACACCTCCGTAGAGTTCATGTATCTTCTGCGAAGCAGTAATGTTTGACAGCATCTTACCATCTCGGCAAACCGCAGCACTTGTATCATCACAAGAAGACTCTATAGCTAAAATTGTTATGCTCATTGTTTCCTAAAACAGTTGTCAGTTATCAGTTGTCAGTAGTCAGTAGTCAGTTATCAGTAATCAGTTGTCAGTAATCAGTAGTCAGTAATCAGTAGTCAGTAATCAGTAGTCAGTAGTCAGTAAATCAGACATTATACATCTTCCATCCTACATCATATATTCTTTCTATTTCATCCTGATAGCCACTACAGGATTCATTTTGGCGGCAATAGACGCTGGAATGATGCCTGCCAACACGCCAACTATCAAGCAGATGGATATAGCAAGCGTAAGGGTACCAAAAGAAATACTAATCTGAAAGGGCAATACCGCACTAAGGCCTAATGCAAGCAAGTAAACAAGGACCAATCCAATCAATCCCCCTAGCAAGCAAAGGAATGCGCTCTCCAACAAAAACTCGGTTAATATGGTAGAACTTTTAGCACCTATTGCTTTCTTCAATCCAATTTGGCCCGTCCTTTCCCGTACGGTAACAAACATGATATTGGCAACCCCAAATGCACCAACAATCAGCGAAAGCCCCGCTATTGCCCAGCCCCCAACATTGATAGATCCGAAAATTTCTCCGGTCTGCTCGCTGAATGTGTTGATATCGTTCAAGGCAAAATCATCTTCCTGGCGGGGACTCAATCTGTGCAGCGAACGCATGATACCTCGCAATTCATCTAATAAGGCTTTGGAAGAAATGCCCTCTTTTCCTTTCACAATTAACTTAGGATTGCAGTTTTCTACCACAAACATAGAGCTAAACATTCTATAGGGAATAACAACAGACTCATCAAACTCCCAACCACCAACAAAACTTTTCCCTTCTTTTTTGGTTACACCTACTACCCTTAATTTCCGTCCCTTGTACTTTACTTCTTTACCCACTGCCCTTTCGGCTTCGCCAAAAAGTTTCCGTGCATTTTCATAACCTACAACGGCTACAGGTGCACCGGAATTGAATTCTGATTCTGAAATATACCTGCCATAACCAACATTTACGGTCAGTACTTTGTTGAAATCTTCTGTAACGCCATACCCCCCTATATCGCTCAGCATATAGGCCTCAGACTCCAGTTTCGATTGAGCATCCAACGTAAATGCTACGCCGTCTGCAAGTGTAGAACGCATTTTGATGGCTTTCAGTTCGCTGTACTTGGCATAGGGTCTTTTGATGTACTTCCACCATGGATAATCTGAACCTCCGCCGTAATCCCATTTGTCTATGTAAATAGTATTGCTACCAAGAGAATTAATATCTGTTTTAATTTTCCCTTCAAGGCTTTCGACAGTTGCCAAAACACCTATGATGCAGAAGATACCAATGGTTATTCCAAATAGTGAAAGAAAAGTCCTCAATTTGTTGTTGCGCAACTCTTCAAGTGCCATTTTAAAACTATTCCATACAATAGAAACGACTGTAAACATGAGCCAAATGTAAGAAGTAAAAGATGAAAATGGATGATGCCCTTTGGCGTAAAGCGCAGTACTACTGGAAAGTTTGCTAACTTTCTGCCCTAAACCACTGCTATGGATGTCGTTTTTAAGTACCGCATTCCTTTGTTGCTCGCTATTATAAAATTTCTATTGCCGTTTTTTCTTCAGCACAATGCCTATGAACTGCAACGGGACGAATACCTCTATCTGCAGCAAGGCCACCACCTGGCATGGGGCTATATGGAAGTACCGCCATTATTGAGTGTTTTTGCATGGATTAGTCAATTGTTTGGACAGCCCTTTTTTATGGTCAAACTGTGGCCTTCGCTGTTTGGTGCCTGTACCTTGTTTATAGCCTGTCTGATGACCATGGAAATGGGGGGCAAACAATTTGCACTTTTCATTACCGGCCTTTCCATGATAGCAGGTGCATACCTACGGGTCAATTTTCTTTTTCAGGCCAATTTTTTAGAAGTTTTCTTTTGGACACTGAGTGCTTATTACCTTATCCTTTTCATCAAAACCCATTCACCAAGGTATCTTTATTGGATAACAATATCCCTGGCACTTGGTTTCATGGCCAAGCATTCTGTTGTTTTCTTTGTGCTAGGCATATTTGTTGCCATCCTGGCCACCCCTTATAGAAAACTGTTGTTGTTCAAACAATTTTACTTGGCTGTTGGCATTGCACTCCTCATCATCCTTCCAAACTTATTGTGGCAATACTTTCATTCATTTCCTGTGGTTCATCATATGAAAGAACTTCGGGAAACGCAACTGGTTCATATTAGTTCGGCTACTTTTTTGCTCAACCAATTACTAATGAACCTGCCTGCGGCTTTTGTATGGATTGGAGGCCTTATCTGGCTGTTGTTTTTTAAGCAGGCCAAACGGTACAGGATGATCGCACTTATTTATTTGTCTGTCATTTTATTGCTGATGATCTGCAGCGGAAAAGATTACTATGCATTGGGTACCTACCCCATGCTTTTTGCTGCCGGCGGCGTATGGTTAGAACAAGTGGCCAAAAAAAGATGGTACTGGACCCGATATGCGGCTGTGGCAGTTATTTTAATATTGTTCACCTTTAGCATACCTGTATTGTTGCCTGTATGGACACCCAACCGATTGGCTGCCTACTACCACAAGTATGGCATTGATAAATCGGGCCTGTTGAAATGGGAAGATCTACAACAGCATCCCCTGCCGCAAGACTTTGCCGATATGCTGGGCTGGCAGGAAATGGCAACAAAAGTATCCTCCGTTTACCACCAACTTCCCGATAGCACCAAGGCTGCCACCCTTATCTATTGCCGAAATTATGGACAGGCAGGGGCCGTCAATTATTATGGACAACAATTTCCTTTTGTGCACAGCGACAATGGCAGTTTTCTACTGTGGATGCCCGATACATTTCGCATAAAAAACTTATTGTTTGTCGGCGAAACCCAACCCGAAAAAGGAGATGAAGTGTTTGACCAATTTGAGCATGTAAAAGTCATGGACAGCATCACCAACCCTTTGGCCCGTGAGTTTGGTACCAAGATCATATTGTATGAAAATGGAAACAACAAAGTAAACGGGATGATTGAAAAAGGGATAAAAGAAATGAAAGCACCGTTTAGCAGGTAAGGAACAGGTACTGAAGCAAGATGTGGTTATAACATATCAGACTTTGTCCGCGAGGTGTTTCCAGCGAGGGGCACTGCGCTGTTTTTGAAAGTTTCTATTGCTGGTTAATTTATTACCGTCGTACTTTACCTGCATTATTTATATTCGCATTGTGCTTCCAGAACAACATATAGCAAAATGGCCAAACTATATTATACTACTTAACCTTTTACCCAAGCCTGGTCTTTGGCAAGCACACAAAGCTAGGAAAGAAGACAGCAGCCGGAAGAAACTTTACCCTTGTTCTACCGCTTCAAAATCTATACCTGTACAACCTACGTCTTCAATTTCTTTTTTTAATTGCTCAGAAACATAGTAACCGACTGCTCCATTCACAGGATATAGGATTATAAGATTATTGTTTAGCGTTTTAAACACAGGCTTTTCAATTCTAACAGTGTTAGGGAATTCTAATTTTTTTACATAGTCTTGGAATGCATTTTCGTTTGGAAAAGCTAACTTGTATTTGAAACCAAAATCTAACATATTGAATAAAAAAATTCCACTTTTATCATAATCTATTTTATCGGTATCAAAAATAAAGTGATTAGTAAACCAATAGTTATTATAGATCTGTCCTTTGTGGATAATATGAGTTTCTATAAATTGTAGACCAGGATGATGATATTTTTCTAAGATAGCTTTTAGTTTATCGCTTATCAATAATCTTGCATTTTGCCCATTACAAGTTCCATTAAGCAAGTCCGTACGCTTTGCTTTTGCTTTTAAAATTGGGAATGGAACTTTTATAATATTAAGGTTCACTTTTTGTGTAAAAAAATTACTGAAAAAATTAGGGTTATCTACAGGTACGGGATATTCAGCAGTTTCAAATTGATGGTTGACACTATTTATTTTAAAAAACATTTTCTAAAAATTCAAGTTATTAATGTTAATCCCCGGGTTAGCGTCGAGTAAATTTTTTATATTATTTTTAATATTTTTGAGTTCAGTTTTATCTTGCTGCGGTGTCATATTCGAATTCCAAGTATTATCCATCAGTGTTTTTAGCTTACTTGAATACAAATCATGACTCCCTGTATGGATGGCTCCATCCAATGCTATTGCATTTCCTAAAGCATTCATATCATAACCAGCCTTCGCTGCAGCTTGCACCAAGTCATGTTCCTCTGTTATCAAAGGTATAATATGGTGTGCAATTCTTGGGTCTCCTTTTAATAAGCCTAATAGGTTTCTCAAATTTTTTCGAGGAAAATGCCATAAGCCATTTGCCTTCTTAAGCATTATTATTTTCCTTCCATTTTTTACAATCCTTGCGCCGGCAGGTATCGTACCAAAAAATGGGATGGAACTAACAACGGAAAGAGTTGCGTCAAAATAATTACCTTGTAATGCGTACCAAGCACCATTAGCTACATCGAAAATTTCACCAACTACAGGAAACAAGCCGGCAATGTCTAAGCTAAAGTGCATTAATTCTTCTTGAGCTAAGTAGAGCAACTTCAGTTTTCCCAAAAAAGAATTTTTTAAAGTGGGGTTTTCTTCTGATTCTAGAGCATATTGAAGCTTAAGATAAGGGACAATAACATCAACATATATCCTTAGCGGTGCTGGTAAATAGTTGACTAAAATTTGTTTAAACAAAACCTCATTCCAATTGTCAATTAAATTTAATCTTGCTAATTCAAGATTTATCATGGCTGTTGCTAAGGTTTCTTCATCCCACTCGGTTTCGTCTTCAAGTAAATCATACAACTGATTTAAATAATCTGAATTTTGTAGCAACCAATTAGTTTGGGTTTGATTGAAATGCAAAAACGTTGTTAGGTAATTAATTTTATTTTGGATTGATATAATATCGGAGATACATCCTTTACACAAATTACCATCATCCTGCAAATCCGTATGTTTTATATCTGGTCCATTGGTATTTGCCCCATCATTGTGTACCGTACCTTGGTCTATCTTGGGCGGCACCCAACCGTTTGGGGCTATACCGCCACCTCCACCCCAACCATCTTCTTCGTTTACAATAGTTGTGTATTTAATATCCGGGCCACTGCCACCTGCATGATAAATATCCCAAGGTATAGCACCAATGCCACTACCCCAACCGCTGCCTAAGGAGATGTGAATGTTGCCTATCCAACCAAAAGCCCAATTAAAAAAATTACACTGCCTGTTCTCAGCCACATTTGCTCCTATACACCATGGCCACTTTATTTTTGGAGATACCATCTCCCAGTTATAAGTAATTCCCTTTTTATCTTTCAAGTAATCCGAAGTAGTAGCTAATGTAAAGGTTCCAATTGTATCTGTCTGATCTTGCCCGCTTACAAAAGTAGATATGCTATTCATCATCAATATTAAAATTATCAATTTTTTCATAGTCTGTACGGTTATTCTTTTACAAATGCAATGGTTTCGGTTTTTTGACTGGTAGCAACGCTTAGCATATATATGCCGGGGGATACCAATCTTTGTTGATGGTCACTAGTTGCTTGCCTGCTTGCAGGCTAAATAAAGTGATTTACAGGAGATGATTTTACCTTGAAAGATAACCAAGTACTTACATTGTTGGAGAAGAACAAATAACGGCAAAAATTTATTCTTTTATCATAATCCTAAATACTTAGATAAATAAGTCTTTGCTATTTCCAAATCAGAATTACTATAACTGTAATATTTTGATTTGATTGGAAAATCATCCATGTACCTAATTAAATATTCTATTACTCGCTGATAGTAATACTGTCCTTTGCCCCTTACACCATCTAAGTCAGGCATTCTTTCCTCATTAATTAAAAAAGTGTACAAATACTTTATACAATCTACATTCTTGGTGTAAGCAACATCGTCTGTAAAGACGGTTCCTTTAAAAACTTCATCCAGTTCTAAAGCTACCGAAGCAATTATTTTATCAACATAACTATCATCGCCAAGGCGGGTAAGGGCAAGCATAGCATACCAACTAATGTTGCGTTTATTTCTGTTGAATTTAGATTGTTCTATAACTTTTCGCAATTGAGGCTTTACCTCCTTTATATTGGCAAAGCCACATAGCATAATCAAATTATTGTCGTACGGTGATTGTAAGTATAGCTTTTGTAATAGCTGTTTTGCAGTGGCAGAAAAATCTCCTCCTTTGAAACGTTCTAATAATTGATCTTTTACATAGCTTAAATTTGCAGGATGAAGAAAATAACTTTCTATAACCTCTTGCCTTATAGACTTATTGTTGCTTTTAAATGCAATACCCATTTTACACCTTTCAACATATCGCCTTACTGATGAATTTGTGTCTGTTTCGTACTTGCGTACAAATTGTAAAATTTCCTTTTCGTTTGTTGAATCAAGTTTAAAATCATCTATCAATGAACTTCCATTTCTTTTGCGATCAATATTTTTTTCAATTATTGTGATTTCTGGATTTTGAGAAAATACAAAAAAGGGAAGTAAAATGAATATCAAAGAAAGTATCTTTTTCGTTTTCATGCTTATCTGTTTATTTATGGTTTGTGTATTAAATCCCATTGCCATTTTCTAAGCTTTGGATAATTATTGCCTATATTAGGGTGGAGCATTATATTGTTAATATTATCCGTATTGTCGGTCAGTTCAGAGTGACGTAAAGAAAATACACCATGGCCAAGTTCGTGAGCTAAAGTTGCATAAAAATTTGTGTTAGTACTATTTGGAAATACGAAACCATATTTTTGACCAAACTCCATTTTGCCAGCAAAAATTGCTAAATT
>JANPHE010000238.1:0-11662 GCA_031424295.1 Segetibacter sp.
GAATATTCAAAGTAACAGGTGGTTATTTTTTTAGGTGAAAAAAGTATAGTGTAATCCAACTTTTAAGCAGGGGTATTTACAAGCATGTACAAACTACCAGCACCAACAATTATTACAATCAACATTAGAATCAATATTGAATAACGTTGCTTTGTTTTGGATTCACTTTCAACTAAAGAATCTACCCAACTGTTTACTTTTTTCATACAATCAGATGTTTATTTACAAAAGGTCTGTAGATATATTAGAATATTTCTCAATGTGGAGAATTGGATTATGTATGTTATTATTTTCAACAACCCCAATATTTTAGGATATACAAGGCTTTAATTTTATTTTCCACAAGAATTTGCTAACAGTTCGAGTTGGTTCTTCGGCATCCAATACTTAGCATGTAACTTTGTGGAATGGTTGATTATTTAGAGGAATTAAACGAACAGCAGCGGGAAGCAGTTACGCACAAAGACGGACCTATTATGATAGTAGCTGGTGCTGGAAGTGGCAAAACAAAAGTATTGACCACCCGGATAGCCCATTTGATGAGCGTACACAAGGTTGATTCTTTCAACATTCTTGCGCTTACATTTACCAACAAGGCCGCGGCAGAAATGAAGGAGCGGGTAGAAAAAATACTCGGCAATACCGAAGCGAGAAACCTTTATATAGGCACCTTTCATAGTGTATTTGCAAGAATATTAAGGGCAGAAGCTTCAAAAATCGGTTTTCCAAACAACTTTACCATTTATGATACCGATGATAGCCGCAGTGTAATAAAAGCAGTTGTAAATGAATTAAACCTTGACGATAAGCATTACAAGCCCAATGTAGTCCACAACCGAATATCTGCAGCCAAAAATGCATTGATAAGTGCTTCAGAATACCAGATTGACAACTACCTGCAGCAAGAAGATGCAAGAGCCAATCGACCTATGATTGGCCAAATCTATCAGGCTTATAGTGCCCGATGCTTCAAAAATGGAGCGATGGATTATGATGATTTACTTTTCAAAATGTTTGAGTTGCTGAGGGATTTTCCAGAAGTTTTGTACAAGTATCAGCACAAGTTTAAGTACGTAATGATAGATGAGTACCAGGATACCAATGCAGTGCAATATCAGATTATTAAATTGTTGGCAGCAGTACACGAAAACATTGGTGTTGTGGGCGATGATGCACAAAGCATTTATAGTTTCAGAGGTGCTACTATTGAAAATATTTTACAGTTTCAAAAAGATTATGATGATGTAAAAGTGGTGAAACTGGAAGAGAACTACCGCAGCACCAAAAACATATTAAACGTTGCCAACCAGGTAATAAAAAACAACATTGGTCAAATTCCTAAAAACTTATGGACACAAAACCAGGAAGGAGAAAAGATAAAACTGGTGCGTACCATGACGGACAATGACGAAGGAAAATTTGTATCAGACACCATTCAGGAACAAAAGCTTAGGAATCATTTTTACAACCGCGACTTTGCTATTCTTTACAGAACCAATGCCCAAAGCCGGTCTTTTGAAGAAAGCCTCAGGCGCATGGGCATCCCCTACCGAATATATGGAGGACAGAGCTTTTACCAACGAAAAGAAATTAAAGATATCATCGGTTATCTTAGGATCATCGCTAACACCAGAGATGAAGAAGCTCTAAAACGAATCATCAATTATCCAATTAGAGGCATAGGAAAAACCACTGTTGAAAAAGCCATCATTATAGCAAATGAACAAAACCTCAGTTTTTGGGAAGTTTTAACCCGGGCAGGTGAATTTGGATTTAAGGCTGGAACGCTAGAGGCAATCAATAATTTTGTAACAATGATCAAATACTTCCAGAGTTTACTGAAAACTAAGAATGCCTGGGAAGTAGCAACGCAGGTAGGTCAACACACCAATCTGATAAAAGAATTGTTTAATGATAAAACAACAGAGGGTCTTGCCCGATACGAGAACATTCAGGAACTTCTAAACTCAATAAAGGAGTGGGTGGACGACAAACAAAACAGAGCACAAATAGATGAAGAAGGTGTTGTAATAGAAGGGACTTCAGCAGAAACGGAGAATGTAGCCGGTTTGGGAACTTATCTTCAACAGATCACATTGCTTACTGATGCGGACGACGACAAAGGAAACAATGATGTGGTAAAACTGATGACCATTCATGCTGCCAAGGGACTTGAGTTTGCTTGTGTATTTGTTGGAGGAATTGAAGAGACCCTTTTCCCCAGTGCTATGTCTATCAACACAAGGGAAGAGTTGGAAGAAGAAAGGAGGTTGTTTTATGTAGCCGTTACAAGGGCAAAGAAAAACTTATGGCTTACCTACGCCACTACAAGGTATAGATATGGACAAATAGTGCAAAACGAACCCAGTAGATTTATAGAAGAAATGCCATCGGAATATGTCGACAAAAGTTATGCTGGAGGCGGTGCACGCAATCTGGAGAATAGCACTTTTGGCAGTGGAGGTTCTTCATTTGCCAGAATGAATGGCGGCGGTTGGAAAAACAATACTCAAAAAGCTGCAGACAAATATGGTCCACCACCCGGGCGCACAGAAGCTAAGCCGGCGTATATGCCTCCAACTTCTTCTCCAAGAGTAGTAGAACATAAACCCAGTCCCGATTTTGTAGCAAGTGATACTACCGAATTAAAGGAAGGGCAAAAAGTAGAGCACCAAAAGTTTGGTTTTGGTGATGTGCTTAAAGTAGAAGGATCAGCACACAATCCAATAGCCACCATACAATTTGATCAGAATGGAGAAAAAAAGATCATGCTGAATTATGCCAAGCTGAGGATACTTGAGTGATGCGAGGGATCAATTAGAAAAGTAGAACTCAAGGGACTAAGTCCATTTAAAGGGTATTAGTTCTAGGTTTTACATAAAAGCAAGTTGTTGCCTTAATTAATTGAAATCAAATTCAGATAGCCAAATAATAATCCTTTAATGTTGCTTTAATATCCTGAAATATCAAGTAATCATTGGCCAAAGAGAAACTAAGGCATTTTTTTAAATTGGGCAGCCCTTCTGGTATTAGGTCAAGAAAATATGGATGCACTATCGGGATGCATTGTGAATATTTCGCAACTCAAATTTCGCTATTAAAATGATGTCTTATTATATTGCAACAAACCGCTAATTGAAGTTTTAAGACATGATTCATTATTGTCTAACAGCCAAAATTTCAGATATTATCTTTAAATCCTTATTTTTGATTCGCGTAAAGTTGAAATGGTTTAAACAATCGGACCATACAACCTTACTAAACGAGAGAATTAGTGAAGCTGGCAATGTGTGCAAGTATATTAGGGTTTTGAAAAAAAATAGTGTTGATTTTCCTATAATTTCCTTTTAAATAGTTGATAATAAGGAATAAATCATCCTACTTTATATATATGTGTCCGAAAAAGTAACGAATTTTCGATTGCATGTTGCCTGCCTATCATCACTCTCTCAGCATATTATTTCATTTTATTATTGCGCAAAAATATGGGATGTGGAAGTTGTGGTACTGCCACAGGTGGAAAGCCGGGTGGTTGCAAAAGTAATGGCGGATGCAGTACAGGTGGTTGCAATCGTATGAACGTACATGACTGGCTCATGAACCTTCCATTTAGCGATCCTGAAAGTACCTGCAAAATTGTTGAAGTCAGCTTTAACCAGGGAAGCCGTAAAGAATTTTACAAAAACGGAACTTCTCAATACTTTGAAAAAGGTGAATTGATAACTGTAGAAGGTGTGAGCGGTTATGATGTAGGTGAAGTGAGTCTTTCTGGTGAATTGGTTCGGGTACAGATGAAGAAAAAAGGAGTAGATGAGTCTAGTTCCGAAATAAAAAGAATATTAAGAAGAAGTAGCGAATCGGATATTCAAAAGTGGAGAGAGCATAAAGATAGAGAAAAAGAAGCTTTGGTCAGAAGCCGTGCAATGTCAAGGACACTAAAACTTGATATGAAAATAGCTGAAGTAGAAATACAAGGAGATGGCAAAAAAGCAACTTTTTATTACACTGCGGATGATCGGGTTGACTTTAGAGAACTAATAAAAATGTTTGCCGGTGACTTTAAAGTAAAGGTAGAGATGCGTCAGATTGGTGCCAGGCAAGAAGCAGGAAAAGTTGGGGGCATAGGTAGTTGTGGAAGAGAATTGTGTTGTGCAACCTGGCTCACTGATTTTAAAAGTGTAAATACAACTGCAGCACGTTACCAAAATTTGTCCATCAACCAAACTAAGTTGAGTGGCCAATGCGGAAGGCTTAAATGCTGCCTAAACTATGAACTAGACACTTACCTTGATGCACTTCAGCATTTTCCTGACAATGCAGATGTCATTCAAATAACACGGTGTCCTGCTTACCTTGTAAAAAAGGATATTTTCAAGAATTTGATGTGGTACACAACTCCTGATAGCAATAAGCATTACCCTCTGACAATTGCTAGAGTTAAAGAAATTCAACAAATGAATGCCAAGGGATTGAAGCCTGATGAGCTGGAACCTGTTGAGCTAACCACATTAAAACCGAAAGAAATTGAGCCGGAATTTGTCGATGTTGTCGGACAAATTAGCCTTCGGAGTCTTGAAAGAAACAGCAAAAAAAGAAAAGACAAGGAACAAAGCCAACAAAGAGGCGGCGAAAGAAGAGATAATCAACCAAGACAAGGACAACCTAACCAGGGCAATCAACAAAATAGGCCACCTCAGCAAAACCAGCAGAGAAATGGACCTCCGCAACAAGGTCAGCCAAGGCCTGGACAAAATCCTAATCAACAAAGGAATGCACCTAGACAACCTGGAGACAATCAGCAAAATAGACCTCAGCAAAATCCACCTCAACAAAGGGGACCAAATCAAGGGAATCCTAACCAAGGCCAACCGAACAGACCGCCACAGCAAAACCAGGGAAATAAACAAAGACCGCCACAACAAGACGGCGGTGACAGGAGACCACCACAGAGAAACCAACAAAGACCGCCTCAGCAGAAGCCACCCAATCAAGGGGGTACTCCGCCAACCGATCAAACATAAAGTTAAAGCCTCGGAACTCCCGGGGCTTTTTTTTAGGATTCTACTTCGGTCCATTCCCCCAGCCCATACCTAATAACCTTATAAGGATCTTGCGTACAATCAATAATCGTCGATGGTATCATTCCACCAGGACCACCGTCAATTACGATATCTACCAGGTTTCCAAAGTTTTCATAAATGAGTTCTGGATCCGTGTATTCTTCTACCATTTCCCCAGGTAGTGAAGCACTAATAAGAGGATGACCAAGTTGTTTTACAATAGTATTAGCAATAATATTATCAGGAATTCTCAAACCTATTGTGCTCTTTTTTCCATGCAAAATTTTAGGCACTTCTTTGCTGGCTGGAAGTATGAACGTGTAAGGTCCTGGCAAATTATTTTTGAGTAGCCGATACAATGGAGTAGAAATGCTTTTAGTGTATTTACTTAAGTCACTTAGGTCATGACACACAAAGCTGAGTTGCGCCTTCTCCGGATTTATTTGTTTAATTCTGCAAATTTTCTCAATCGCTTTTCGCTGAAAAATATCACACCCCAATCCATAAATGGTATCAGTTGGGTAAACAATGACGCCACCATCCAACAGACATTCCACAATCGTTTTTATGTTGCGCTGCTGTGGATTGTCGGGATGTAGTTGAATGAGCATGTGCTATTATGGAAATACAAGATAATATACAAAATTAAGGATCGTTATTGAGTTAATATTAAAATCGAAGCAATGTATTTATAAATTAAATTCTAAGCCATTTATGAAATGATTGTAGCATGGTTTTTAAATGGAGAATTATTGTTTGGCATTTTGATAATTTCAAATCTAAATGGCATAAAAAAGCCTCAATCATCATTCTAAAAAGAAAAATGATTGAGGCTGTGCTGTAGGGGGAGGGGTCGAACCTCCACGAGGCAGTTAGCTATAGCGCAAAGTTCAGTGGTCGACCCTGGTCGTACTTGTATTGCTACATATACGGCTCTACACTACGTTTATCCTGTGATCCTCACCCCCGAGACAAGAGGGCATGTCTGCCAAAAATTTCATCACCCCACAGTATTATAAAGAACTATATGGTGCAATATTAAAAAGACTGATCCACTTTTTAGCCATTTTTCAATATTTTTTTTAAAAAATTAGAAATTATTCACTATTTTGCCAATAATATTAATCATTTGTAACTAATCTTCGAAATATGGCCGCTAAATTAAATCTTGACAAACTCGATTACCAGATTATCCATGAAATGATGCAATCATCCGAAATTTCATATGCAGATCTCGGCAAAAAACTGTTTGTATCAGGCGGCACCATACATGTAAGGATAAAAAAACTTCAAGAACTTGGTATTGTAAAGGGCAGCAAGCTAAATGTAGACATCAAATCGCTAGGCTATGATGTAATTGCTTTTATTGGCATCTATCTTGAAAAAAGTTCGATGTATGATACAGTAGCCAAGGAATTAAAAAACATTCCTGAAATCGTCCGCCTCAATTATACTACAGGCAACTACAGCATGTTTGCGGAAATCGTTTGCAAGGACATAAACCAACTGAGATTTGTATTGCATGACGAATTACAGAAAATAAAAGGGATAGAGCGAACTGAAACATTCATCAGCTTGGAAGAAAGCTTCAACAGAAGTGTTGTGGTGACTAATAATTAACGACATTATTTAACCGTTCTTCCCTTCCAGGAATAATTACCAAATTTGCCTAACCAACCTGCCGTTACGGTATATAGAATGTGAACCGGCTGCATAATCGGAAACCACCACAACATTTTTTCCGCTTTAAAAAATTTGGCTACAGGCAACATAAACCTCAATTCAATGATCGTTTTTGCTGCCAGCATCACTGGCAAATACCACCAGGTTTCAATATGCCAAATGGCTAGAAATGGAAGTGAAAAAAAGGACAAATTGAAGAAATAAATAAATGCCAAAACAGCAAATATCCTTTTGTCTTTAAACTTATCTGCTTTGCTTGCCCAACGTATCCGCTGATTAAGAAAGTCTTTCCATGTAGCCATTGGCAAGGTCTGCACTACAGAGGAAGGAGCATGTAAATATTGAACCCGATCAGGATACTTTAAATATACCTTGTGCATCAACAGCATATCATCTCCGCTTGCAATATTGTCTATCCCTTTAAACCCATCTACTTCATTAAAAACCATTTTGCTGTAAGCAAGATTTGCTCCATTGCACATGCTATGAATACCCTGATTTACAGACGCCGCAGTTATGCCTTGTAAACTCATAAAATCAAGGCATTGAAAAATAGATACAAATGAACCTGAATTGATAAATTTAACTGGTGCAGCAATAAATACTGGATTATTCAACTGTATAAAATTATCATAGTTGATCAGCCATTGATCGGTAACAAAGCAATCAGCATCGGTTGTAACAATCCAATCTCCTGTCGCTCTTTTTATAGCTAGTTCAATAGCCTTCTTTTTATAGCTGTTAAGTTGTTTCTCATACACCATTTGGCTGAGTTGCAGCAATTGCAGGTTGGGATACTGCTGCTGCAATCTTTGTACAACGGCTGAAGTATCATCAGTAGAAAAATCATCAACTACAATCACTTCAAATAATTCTACAGGATATTGCTGGTTAAGAACTGTCAGTAAGCATTGCGCTAAATTCAAAGCTTCATTTCTTGCAGGAATAATAACACTGAATTTGGTGAGCGCTGTTTTTTTTGAAGGTATAAATATGCTCAACTTCAAAAACCATCTTCTATAGTTTTCCATGAGTACAATTTGTACAAATAGCAGCAAAAGAAGAAAGTAAAATATCGTTGACATTGACAACAAAAGAAAACAAGAATTAATTAGTAAACAAATCGACTATTTTTCCAGCTTGTATTTCGCCCAATAAATTATGCCCTGCCTGAACAACCTGTAACGTTCCAAAAGTTTCTATGCCATTTAGAAAACGGCTGCCTCCCTTTATAGGAATTACCCGGTCAAAAGCTCCGTACATCAGCCTTACCTCTATGGCATGTTTCTTTACTTGCATTTTAATCCGGTCACTATTTGGATTGAACTTCCTCATAGAAATCCATCTTTGGTACAATAGTAATCTATGCGGCTCATCATCCATATAAAATCTTGCAAAATCCGCCATGCTTTTGTGAATGACCTTTAATTGTTCCGCCTTTCCAATTACCCACAAAGCCCAGTTGCCATTGCGAACCGTATAAGACAATAGCTTGCTTCCAACCATTGTGCCTGTTAGCAAACACCTTAAAAAATTAAAGTGAAGACCATCAGGTGCAATCAATACCAGCCGGTCTATTTTGTCTGGCATCAACTGGGTTAGGTACAATGCTATTCTACCCCCCATACTAAAACCCAGCAATGAAATTTTTTGAGGAACTTCCTGATGCAGCTTTACGATTTGTTCTATTACTTCCAATAAGAACTTTGGCTCAACTACCATTTCATGCTTCCAACTTGTAAGACCATGAAACGGCGCATCCAATGCGATGATGGTGTACATACTTCCGAGCCTTTCCTTTAAAAAATCGAACGATTCAGCTTCCTTCCCATATCCGTGAAAGCAAAATAACAATCTTGGCCCATTTCCATACTTTCTGTAATGAAATGTAGATTGTCTGTATGATATGAAGTAGCTGGTCATAAATTCACCTGGAAATAAAAATAGTATTGCTGATAAAAATAGAAATAACTACAGTATTAATTTTAAAGAAGAATAGTTGTTATATTTACTGATGTTTGATATTCTATACTAAAGTCATGCAGCGTAACGTATGTAGCATTAGAAATTCTTACTAATCTATTAATGTATAAGATTCCATAAACCCAACAGAAGTAAACTTAAATTTTCGAAAAAATGGAAACAATAGAAGGAGCAACGCTAATAAAAGGTGGACAATGGATAGTGAAAGAATCTATAGCTCAAGAGACATTCATTCCCGAGGATTTCAACGAAGAGCAATTGATGGTAAAGGAGCTTTGCAGAGATTTTCTTGACACAGAAGTGATGCCAATTGTGGACCGGATAGACAAACCCGAACCAGGATTGATGCCCATTCTTATGGACAAAGCAGGATTGCAGGGGCTGTTGGGTGTTTCCATTCCGGAAGTATATGGTGGCCTTGGCAAAGATTTCATAACCTCAACATTGGTAAATGAAGGAATGGGAGGTGGCTTCAGTTTTTCTGTTGCAGTTTCCGCACATACGGGCATTGGCACTTTACCTATATTATACTATGGCAATGAAGAGCAAAAACAGAAATACATTCCAAAACTGGCCAGTGGAGAATGGAAAGGTGCTTATGGCCTTACAGAACCCGGCAGTGGCAGCGATGCGTTAGGTGCCAAAACAACCGCGACGTTGAGTGCCGATAAAAAATATTATTTACTAAACGGTCAAAAAGTTTGGATAACCAATGGTGGTTTTGCTGATGTGTACACTGTTTTTGCCAAGGTAGATGGTGACAAATTTAGCACTTTTATTGTTGAGCGCGGCTTTGAAGGTTTTACGCAAGGTCCAGAAGAACATAAAATGGGAATCAAAGGTTCTTCCACTGTACAATTGTACTTTCAGGATTGTAAGGTGCCTGTTGAAAATGTATTAGGCGAGATTGGAAAAGGGCATATCATAGCGTTCAACATCCTAAACATAGGCAGACTTAAACTTTGCGCTGCTACTACAGGCGGAGCCAAACGGTCACTGAATACTGCATTGGAATATGCCATTGTCAGGGAACAGTTTAAGCAATCCATCAGCAAATTTGGGGCTATTCAGCATAAGCTAGCAGAGATGGCAATTAGAACCTGGGCTACCGAATCTGCACTCTACCGTATAGCAGGGTGGATAGAAAAGAAAGAAGCAGAATTAATAAGCAACGGAAAGAGTTATACAGAATCTTTACTGGGTGCTGCCGAAGAATATGCCATTGAATGTGCCATTCTGAAAGTGGTTGGAAGTGAATTGTTGGATTATGTAGTTGATGAAGGCGTTCAAATTCATGGAGGCAATGGTTATAGTGATGAATACCCCATTTCAAGAGCATACAGAGATAGCAGAATAAATAGAATTTATGAAGGAACAAATGAGATCAACCGGCTATTGACTGTAGATATGATGCTGAAGCGAGGAATGAAAGGAAGACTAAACCTGATGGGTCCGGCAATGAATGTGCAGAAAGAGTTAATGAGTATTCCTGACTTTGGAAATGATGAAGGATTGCCTTTTGAAAATGAAATGAAAATCATTGCCAACTTTAAAAAAGCAATTTTGATGACGGCAGGTGCCGCAGTTCAAAAGCTAATGCTTAAGTTAGATTCAGAGCAGGAAATATTAATGAACATTGCTGATATGGCTATTGAAACGTTGGTGGCAGAAAGTGCCTTATTGCGGGTTATGAAACTTGCAAACACAAAAGGGGAACAAGCGGTAACCTTTGAAATGGATATGGTGAGAACGTACCTTACAGATGCGTCGGATAAAATAAATAAATATGGAAAGGATGCCATCAATGGTTTTGCCGAAGGCGATGAGCAACGAATGATGTTGTTGGGCATTAAAAGGTTTACAAAAACGGCTCCTTACAATACAAAAGAAGCAAGAAGAAGGATAGCAGCTAAGTTAATCTCCGATGGCAGATACCCATTATAATTGGTAATTTAACTACTGAAATATAAGATTATCTTTCAACTTAGTCTCTGTTTCTGGCGCCAAGAAAGGTCATGACGTAGTACAATAAGGTAACCAAAGATCCTATTGCAGCTATTACGTAAGTTAAAGCTGCCCACTTTAAAGCATCTTTTGCCTGATCGTGTTGCGTGCCGGTTGCTATATTACTTGACTCCAACCAAACCAAAGCTCTTTTGCTTGCGTCAAACTCAACAGGCAACGTAATGAATGCAAAAAGGGTAGTGAGCCCAAAAAGAACAATGCCTGCTAATAGTAATATAGGAAATACATTGATAAGTAAAATGCCCGCCAACAACACCCATTGAACAATATTGCTGCTAAACTGAACAGCAGGAACCAACGAACTTCTCATTTGTAGCCATTGGTAGGCTTTTGCATGTTGTACAGCATGACCACATTCGTGAGCGGCTACTGCTGCAGCGGCTACACTTTGACCTGCATAGACTTCGGGGCTTAGATTTACTGTTTTATTAGCCGGGTTGTAATGGTCCGTTAAATGACCTTCAACGGATTCAACTTGAACATCATATATCCCATTATCCTTCAGCATTTTTTCGGCCACCTGCTTGCCACTCATCCGGTTATTCAGAGCAATCTGACCATATTTTGCAAATTTATTCTTCAAAGTATTTGAAGCTAAGAAACTTATACCTATAATAATTAATGATAGAAATAACATTGGTTTATTTTAGCATTAAACAGCAATTTTATTTCCAATTGGGATTCTATTGACCAATCACAAATAGAAAAATGGAATTTGTGCCATTATTTCAGATTATTTTTATATTAATAAGCCAAATTGGCGTTTGTGTTATAAATATTAAACAGATAAAATGGTGTAATTAGCCGCATCGTCTGGTTTTAAAAGTTATTCACAAGCCCAAAATTTAATTTTGAAATGTGGGCTGAATTTGTAATTTAGTGCTAGAATTTAATGGGTTAGTAAGTAAACG
>JANPHE010000239.1:0-4845 GCA_031424295.1 Segetibacter sp.
GCTCGTTTGAGGTTTGAGGTTTCGCACATTAGCAAATTAGCAAATTATTTTTTGCTCAAGCCGCGGGGCTTCGTTATTGCAACGGGACATCATCCGGTTGGGTGTCGGGCTTTAGCCTCGGCATGCTGAAAATTGCGCAGCTTTTTTCAGCAACAAGCGGATGGAGTCCCGTTGCAATAACGAAGCCCCGCGGCTTGAGCAAAAAATAATTTGCTAATTTGCTAATGTGCGAAACCTCAAACCTCAAACGAGCCAACAAGCAACAAACAATGAGCCAACGAGAAACCAACTAACGAGAAACGAGCCAACCAGCCAGCCAGCCAACCAGCCAACGAGAAACGAGAAACGAGCAACGATTAACGAGTAATAGTCCCGTTGCAATAACGAATGCAGAAATAATTTACCGTATTAAATTTACAGAACCTTTTCTATTTATTGTTGATTTATCATCAAGCACTACTCTTAATAGAAAAAGATAAACACCAATAGGTTGGATTTTCCCTTTGAATTGCCCATCCCACCCTTTTTGTTGGTCACGGGATTCAAAAACCATTTTTCCGCTTTGATTAAATATCTGAAACCTGATTTCTTGAATATTATTGCCATAAACCAACAGTTCGTCATTCACTCCATCTCCATTCGGTGTAAAGGTATTTGGGATAAATATGTCAGAAAATGATGGTTGAATAATGATGGTGGTACTTGTAGTGTCCGTACATGCTCCCGCTGCCTTTCCGGCCACGCTGTAAGGACCGGCTGATGTAATGGCAATATTTTGCGATAAGGAATTTTGATTCGGAAAGCTATTTATAGGCAGCCAGGCTGTTACCAGAAAAGGAGTATTGCCCGATACGGTAAATTGTACCTTATCACCTTGCTTAACCGAATTGGGTGTTGCACTTAAGGTAAGGTTTAGCGGAATCGCAGCATTTAAAACGGTATTAGTTACAGTTGACACGCAACCACTATCATATTTTGTAGTTACAGTGTAATTTCCGGGAGCTAACCCCGAAAAAGTAGTACTTGCAGAAAAAGCATTTCCATTTATACTATACGAAAATCCACTTCCTATGGGTGAATTAACAAGAATACTGCCTGTAGGTATTGCACAAGTTGGCTGTAAAACATCAATGCCCGGTGCAGGTGGAATAGTTGGTGGAGAATCTACAATCACTGCTACTGACGACGACACGCAACCACTATCATTTTTTACGGAAACACTGTAAGTTCCGGGAGCTAAGCCATAAAAAGAACCTGTTGTATTGCTAAAATCTAGTCCATTGATGCTATAATACAATCCGGGTCCTTTTGGTGCATTGATAATAATTTTTCCAGAAATTGTATCACAATTAGGTTGTATAAGCTGTAGAGAGGGCGCCGGTATTACTGTTGGAGTATTTATTGTAATAGAGGTTGGATTGGAAACGCATCCAAACTTATTCTTTACTGTTAATTGATAGGTGCCCGGAAGTACATCATAGAAAACGCCGGTCTCATTATAATTAACCCCATCTATGCTATAGGTGTGTCCGGGTGCTGTAGGATTGTAAATAACTACTACTCCCTTTGGGTTTAAGCAACTGGGTTGCCGAAGTATGGCTACAATGGGTGAATCGGGTGGTGCTGGCACCGGATTCAGTATGTACTTTACAGAGTCGGAAATGCACCCATTGGCATTTTTTAATCTGATATAGTAAGTGCCTGAAACCAGGTTGGAGAAAAGGCGGCTAGATTGAAAATTGATACCATCAATGGAGAACGAGTAGGTGGAGTCTCTTGGCCAGTCTATTTGTATAAAACCAGATGTAGTACAGGTTGGGTGCCCAAGTGGAAGGAATGCAGTGGGTCGGTCCGCACCCGATCTAATCCAACCAGGATTCGGTCCCATAGCACACCCATACGGAACTTGAACTCTTAAAGAATAAATTTCCGGTCCTGGAACACTATCAAAAACTCCGGTAGAATTAGTGAACGAACGATATCCACTAAACAGCGTAAAAGAATAGCCAGGTTTAATCTGACCATTAACAACTACTTTGCTAAAACATATGCCAATATATGTGGTAAGGCTGAAAGTAAAGGAAATTGGAGGAACGGTATCAATAACTGCAATAACGGGCGTTGACGGGCATCCGCCATATTCTACTTTGGCAGTTATAGGGTAACTGCCTGTATTCAATTGAACGAATTGCTCATTACTTTGGTAGGTAACACCATTTTTGCTGTAGCTATATTTAGGTCCAATAGGCGACAATATTTTCACCCCACCAAGTTGGCTACAAGTTGGTTGAGTTACCTCTATGGTGACCGGAGGTGGTGCAGCAGGAACCGTATCAATCTTAAGAATGGTGGTGAGCGACACACACCCACTGCTGTCTTTGGCGGTCACCCTATATAGGTTGGGTTGTAAACCTGTAAATATGCCCGTCGCATTGTTATAATTAACGCTATCAATACTATAAGTATATTTTAGACCTAAAGGATAGAAAACTTTAATGTCACCTGTCGGAGCAGCGCAGGTAGGATTTCGGGTAACATATGCAGTTGGTATACGGGAGTTCCCAACTTTTACAGTTATCGTTTTAGATAATACACAAGCTTGTTTTGTAGTAAGACTGATATTGTCCAAGGCAAAAGCATTTCCATCAAAACTTGTATCTCTATCATAAAGAGCGATCTCCGCAACCGTATCTGTACCTGAATACCAGTTATACATTACTTGTACCCATTGGCATAAAGTATCAGAGGCAATAAAGGTGCTGGTAATAGATGCACCAGTTATAGGCAAACCATTAACGATCGTTTCTACTTTTGCCGGGTTAGGCGTATCCACCGACTGTACCCAATAGCTGAAAACATACGATGTCTGCGATTTTACCAATACTTTTTGCATCCAAACAATGCTGCCAGGTATAGAAGAACCTCTAGCTACTAGCATTTTGCTATATGATCCTGACAAATCATTACATCCGGCAAATGTGTTTGCAAAATTATAGGCATTTGATTGTAAGCCATATGCTTTTTGCGGAGGCTTTATGTTAAGATAGGGCGGATAAGTATATTGTAAATAATCAGTATGAAAATTCAGGTTGTCTAAAGAAAAAGTTCCATCATTTATAAGTTCCGACAAAAGAGTATCAGGAGAAGACACCGCATAAGCAGTAGTTAACAGTGGACTTACTTGTGGATTGGCAATACCTGTTGCAATTAATGTCGGATCAAGTGGATTGGCTGTCCAGGCAAATTTGCCACTACCACCCGTAGCTGTCAGCATTGTTTGTTGACCACTACAAATGTTCTGCTCACCGTTTATAGACAAACTGCTATATGGATCACTGAGTATAAAATAAGTCTTGGTCGTATCTCCATTTGCATCTTTTATTCCCATCATATGACCTTTTCCGGCAGCTAGTTTTGTAAAAATTGTATTGGAAGAAAATGGCCCGCCATCTATATTGTAGCTATAGGGCGGTAATCCACCCCCACCATAAACAGCAATGGCTCCATCAGCCACTCCGGGGCAAGTGGGATTGGTACCGGAACTCTTTATCCATAGAGGCTGAGGAACAGGCTCAAACACCATATCATCAAGCGCAAAATCATTGCCAATCAATCCGTCGGCAAGGTTATAGAGGGCAATTTGGCCATAGATAGTATCTGCAGTCCACAAATATTCTCTCTTTTCCCAAAGTCCCAAAATTTTACTTAAATCGCCGTAACCTATCGCAATTAGCTGAATTTTATCATTGATTTTTACTTGAAAAGAAGGTACTTTATTGTATGGTGGACCAGTATGCACGCTTAATCGTGAAATTGAAGCTGACCAAAAAGAGAAATGATAGGTTACACCCGGAATAACCACGATGGGTGTTTCAGGTTGCCATGCACTCAACATTGGCGCATTTCCACCATCTACCAACATCATATTTCCGGTACCGCTGGTATGGTCCATGCAGGAATCGCTCCACCTGGGATTAATTTGCTGAGCATTGACCCCAATCGCATAGGTAACTGGAGTACTTGCAGGCCATGCAGCTTTCGGATAAGCAGAAGAATAGCCGCCTGTACTTTCAAAATCTCCATTAGATAACAGGTTCTGTGCTTTGGTTTCACAAATAAAAACAAGGAGGCAAGCCAAAAAAAGAACAAATTTTACCTTCTTGCAGAACATTTTCATTACTAGGGGATTAGATGTTAATATGCAGTATCCTATTCTGATCTATAATAAAACTGAAAATTACCGAACTTAATTTTAAAATAGCAGATTAACAGATGAAAAAATTATCCAATAAAATCAGCCCTCCAATTTGCAAATTAACCAATTTGCAAATGTGAAAATAAGCCAATGTGAAAATAAGCCAATAAGCCAATAAGCTAATGTGCCAATAAGCCAATGTGCTAAACCTCAAACCTCAAAAGAGTAACGTCCCAACGAGAAACGAACCAACGAGAAACGAGCCAACGAGCAACCAGCCAACAAGCAACGATTAATCACCAACTATCACGCTCCCCCCAAACGATCTTGCAAAAAAACACCAGTTATTGCAAAAGGGACATCATCCGGTTGGGTGCCGGGCTTTAGCCTCGGCATGCTGAAAATTGCGTAGCTTTTTTCAGCAACAAGCGGATGGAGTCCCGTTGCAATAACGAAGCCCCGCGGCTTAAGCAAAAAATAATTTGAAAATTTGAAAATGTGAAAATAAGCCAACGTGCGAATAAGCTAATGTGCTAAACCTCAAACCGCAAACGAGAAACTTTCCAACGACCCAACGAGCAACGACCCAACGAGCAACAAGCCAACGAGAAACGAGAAACGAGAATGAGAAACGAGAATGAGAAACGAGC
>JANPHE010000240.1:0-2299 GCA_031424295.1 Segetibacter sp.
CAAACACAATAGCGCCTTCTATTGAAGCGAATACAACATGCAGAATATCCTGACTAAAAGCAATGAAGCTAACATCGTCATATTCAGCTGCAGTTTCACCATCAACACTTACTTTCCTTTTAGAGTCATTCTCTATAGCATATGCCAATCGATTTCCATCACTACTATATGTAAGTGTAATCTGCATCACATCGTTATAACGCTTTCCTTCTACCCCATCATTTACAATAAAAAATTCATCGTGCCATTCTGCCTCATAAGCAAAATGCTTGCTATCCGAACTAAACAAAAGGCTTCCCTCTACTACTGTTTCATATATTTTTTGCCTTATACCATTTAAAACTATTGCATGATTAAATTTTTGATCATTTTCGTCCAAGGACTCTACAGCATAAGCTAATTTTGAACCTGACGGACTATAGGTAAGTGAATGAACAAAATTGTATTTCTCTGATTTTATTCCGTCAGCTACAACATAATACATCCCTCCATCCTTAAATGTATATGCACAATGTTTTTCATCAGCGCTGAATTTAATGGAATTAACCTGATCATATTCGTTACTACGTTTATTATCAATAACAACAAAGGACTTTCCACTATTAGTTGCCCAATAAGCCAACCTATTTCCTGAAAAGCTAAGCAACGGAAATCCAACTAAATCAAAATATTCTCCAACTTTTCCATTGTAAACATTAGCCTGTTTAGCACCTTTTTCTATTGTATATGCTACTATATTACCATCTGAACTAAATGCTATACTGTTTTCATTTATAGCATCAAAAAAAACACTTCTTTTTCCATTGGTAATTATTGCAGCTTTTCCATTTTCCTTCATTATATAAACCAACTTATTATTACTTGGAGAAAACATATGGAATACCACTTCTCCTATAGGTGAAGCAATTGGTTCCTCCTTTCCGTTGACATTAAGTTTCCATGCATTTAAATTCTTAAATGCAAAGACAACATACCTACTATCCGCACTAAAAACCGGGCTAGTTACGCTGTCATACAAATCGCCTTTTGTACCATCAATAACTACTTGTTGTTTTTTGCCATTCCTAATCCTATAACCTATCCTTTTTTTGTCATTGCTGATCGCAAAACTATTATCCACCATGTCTGCCCAAATTATTTTGGCAATAACTTTTACCGAATCAATTGAATTAAAACTTTGAGCTGATAAGGAGTTTATATATAACAGCGAAACAGCTATCGCGAAAAATTTTGTACGCATTATTGTATTATTAATGTAGAAAATTATTTTTTTGAAAAGCAAAGCTAATACTATCATTTATTTTAATTGACTTATTAAAAATAGCAAGGCCACCTTATATGGCAGCCTCGCTATTATTTGTTGTTCGAATTTGGTTATTCGGCGTAAACCTGGATATTGAATTTTGAGTTATCTCCCAATATATTTAATTGGTAAACTCCTTGAGACAGTTTGTTTCTGAAAATTACCTTGTGATTCTTTGTACCTCCAGCATGAGTAACCTTTCCGGTATAAACAATTTTGCCAGACACATCAGAAAGTTTCAATGTATAACTTCCTTCAGAAATATTGTTGAACCTGATGTTTGCAGTATTTCCAACAATCGGATTTGGGTTAACTGTGATTGTCCCTTCACCTTTCCCGATATTAACATTTACAACCTGGGTATAATTTGCAACCCCTGATTTGTCTATTACTTTAATTCTGTAGTAATTGTTTCCGTTTACAGGATTAACATCTAACCAATTGTACAATGAAACTGCGCCACTATTTTTTGCTGTTACTTCTTTTACTTTTTCAAAATTGTTACCTGTCGTTGACTTCTCGATTTCATATTTGTCCGCATTTGTTTCATTCAATGCATTCCAATCCACTTGAATTGCTTTGTCTTTCTCATATGCCTTCAAGTTTGTAATTTGAAGAGACAGCGTAGATCCTGGTTTGAATACAATCTGAAAACGATCTGATGCTTTTGAAGCTGGATCGGTCGTTACATTAAATGGCACCATCGTATTGATATCATTAGGTAACAAGATAGTAGCCTGAGTGAACTTATCAATTAAATATGCCTGAATTGAAGGATCAAAATTGGCCACTTTTATCTTCATATTGTATGAAGGCATATTGTGCTGCCATATCTTGAAGTTAACCGTATCATTAACTGTTACTGGTTTTCTTCCTTCCAGACTTAATACTTTATTATTGCTTACGATTCCAATGTTCTCATCAAGGTTGAAAAACTTGTAAGAGTCTTCATTTCCTATCGTATTCTCAAAATCATCTGAGAAGAATATACCTAAA
>JANPHE010000241.1:0-2935 GCA_031424295.1 Segetibacter sp.
TGCTAAACCTCGTCGCAATGACGAGGCAAGCACTTTTGTGCCTACTATATCAAGCTTTGAACAAACATAACTCAATGAGCATACTCAAAAAAGTACGAGAAAACTTAATATGTGCTTGGCTGAGTTATTGAGCAAGCCCTATTTAATACAAGAATTGACTACTTTTTTACCCATCATCGCAAACATTTGGTAATAAGGAATTTTATAGAAACTTTGATAAGCATATTGTTCGTTTTAAAACTTTTAGTACCTGCAAAATAGAAGTGGCGAAAGAAATTATTAAAGAATTTGAAAAATGATTGTTGGAGAATTCTGTTCAAATTCAAATCTTAAATACCACTAATAAAATTATGGCTTAGGAGTTATTCTTTATCTCATTATTTACACATTGAAGTAGATTAAAAAGAAACTATAACACTTCTATTTTCGCTTAAACATATAGTTCAGCACTTGTTAATTTTTAAAATGTCACATTTTCACTTTATTACCATTTGGCAATAGCTAAGGAAAACAAGTTTTCGAAATTTAACCACCCTCACATATCACTCACAATCTTCTTATAACTCGCTGTTAGTCCTTTTATCAACGATGAGCTGAACCCTTGGTGTTCCATTTCATTCAATCCTGCTATGGTGCAACCTTTGGGGGTAGTTACTTTGTCAATTTCTTGCTCAGGGTGAGTATTGTTTCTGAGTAATAACTCTGCTGCTCCTTTTACGGTTTGGGCTGCTATTACTGAAGCTACGGAAGCTGAGAAGCCGATTTCTATGCCGCCTTGTATATTGGCCCTTATATAGCGCATAGCAAATGCAGTACCGCAAGCACCCAATACTGTAGCAGCATCCATCAATTTTTCGTCTATGGTGATGGCTTTGCCTAATTGATTAAACATGTCTTCCACATAAATCACTTGATCTTTTGTAGCATTTTCAAAACAAGTACAAGTCATACTTTCGCTTATGGCTATTGCCGTATTTGGCATTGCCCTAAAAACGGGTATCCGCTTTTCTATTATTGAGTACACATCCTTGATATACACACCCGTAACCACAGACACAATTAATTGCGCTTCATTCAATACCTCTTTTACTCCGGCTAATACTTCCTGCACCTGAAAAGGCTTTACAGCCAATATTACAACATCTGCAAATTTTACGGCTGCAACATTATCACTGCTTACTGTAACGCCCTTTTCTTTTAACGAACGCAACGTTTCAAGATTACGTTTGGTTACCATTATATCTGAAGGGTTAATAAAACCAGAACCAATTAGTCCTTCGGCAATAGCTGTCCCTAAATTGCCGCCACCTATAATTGAAATTCTTTTGCTCATATTGAATTAATAAATGCTGTCGTTACTTAAATAATTTTTCACATAATCTCCTACCCCATCTTCCAGGCTGTAAAAAGTGTCTGAATAGCCTGCATCCTTTAACTTCTGCATTTTGGCTTCGGTGAAGTATTGGTACTTATCCCTAATGTCAATTGGCATATCAACAAACTCAATATTTGCTTCTTTATCCAAACCTGCAAAAGTTGCTTTTACAAGGTCTGCAAACGTTCTTGCGTTGCCTGTACCCAAATTATAAATTCCGGATAATAAATGTGGGGTGTTAATTGTGGGTTGCTGGCTGGTTTCCATCATCCAAACAATAACTTTAATTACATCCTTTACATAAACAAAGTCCCTTAGCTGTTTTCCATCTTTAAAGTCCGGACGATGACTTTTAAACAACTTTACTATTCCACTCTTTTTTATTTGATTGAAAGAATGAAAAATTACACTCGCCATTCTTTCTTTATGGTATTCATTTGGGCCATACACATTGAAGAACTTTAGTCCTGCCCAAAACGGCGGATGAAATTTTTCATTCAAAGCCCATTTATCAAATTCATTTTTACTAACGCCATACGGATTCAGGGGTTCTAGTTCTTCGGGATTTGCGTTATCATCATACCCTTTTTCACCGGAACCATAAGTAGCCGCTGATGAAGCATAAATCAATGACACATTCTTACGAACACAATAGTTCCATATTTGTTGTGAATACTCCACATTCAATTCCTGGTGAATGGCATAATCAAACTCTGTTGTATCTGTTCTGGCACCAAGATGAATAACATAACTGATCGCTGGATCATGCTGAAAAAGCCAATCAAACAAATTATAGCGCTCTACAATCTCAACAAACTTTTTACTTTCCCAGTTTCTCCTTTTCTGCTCTACTCCAAAATCGTCTACCAGAATAAGGTTTTCATATCCTTGCTCATTCAGAAATTGTACCATGCAACTGCCTATAAAACCTGCGGCTCCGGTTACAATAATACAAGCACTCTTATCAGATGAAAAAAGATCTTCTTCGGATAATATTTGATTGAAATCTATATTCATTTTCTGATCAGATTTTGCTAACAATATTCTTCAGCAGAAACTTATTGCTTGTAACTACGCCATCTGTTTTTCGATTGCAGTGTCGTACAATTGTTTCCATTCATTAATGTTTCCCCAATATTTACCTTCTATATCAATATTACCATCGGTCACTATTCCGAGATACTCAAACGGAATTTCAGATTTTTTTAATTCATTTAAAACAGCTTCGGCATTTTTGATGGTGCAACTAATAACAATTCTACTCTGCGCTTCACCAAACCAATAGGCATCACTTCTAATTTCTTTTACACTTTGTTGTACATCAAAACCAACATTTCTGTAGAAGCCACATTCAAGCAATGCGGTTATCAATCCACCTTCGCTAATATCATGAACGCTTTGCAACAGGTGTGTTTTTATAAGTTGTTTAGCCAGCTGTTGCACCTTAAATTCTTCCTCAATTTCAAAATAGGGAACAGGTGAATATTCTACACCTAAAAGCTTATGTAGGTATTCAGATGAATTGATATCATTTTTACTTGTACCTATCATGTATATCAC
>JANPHE010000242.1:0-24706 GCA_031424295.1 Segetibacter sp.
GATATGAACAGTGTGATGGAAATTGGCGATCATATTTTTTATATGTATCAAGGTAAGAAACAGTGGGAGGGGTCAAAGAAAGACATCATACACAGCAAGGATAAATTGCTAAATGAATTTATATTCGCCTCCGAATTTTTACAGGATGCTAAACAAATGAGAATGATAGATGAGTCGGAACACAAAAAAAGAGTACCGCTAACATAGAAACACAAGGCAGCATTCCACATTTAATTCGTATCATCTTTTAGGGAAATTTTTTGAAAATGATAAAACAAAACTTTTCTACCCAACCGTGTTAATCATTCAATCGTATATCTGACCACATAGGGTTCATCTATAATAATTATTCTAAAACGCTGTTCAAATGAAATTTTTTTATCTGTTTCTGGTAGCATTGTTCACCTCCTTTATAAGTATTGGACAAGTAAACTATAGTGTTTATGTACAAGGTTATGTTACCAACGCCAATGGCGGGGCTGTCAATAACCAGCCCGTTTACATTTATACAGATAGTACCAATGGATCTACTGGTTGCATGCAAAACCATGTGAAATATACCAACCCCAATGGTTTTTACAATGATACATTGTATTGTACAAGTGGTGCTATCTCTATTGTAAAGATATCGACACCAAATTGTAATGGAACGGTCTTAACCAACACGGTTACTGTTCCTCCTACACGCTTTGTAGAAAGCAATTTTTCATTGTGCGCTCCCTCTCCAACATGCTTTGCAAATTACAACTTTCAATTAGCTGGCAACACGGCCTATTTTGTTAATCAAAGTACCACATCGGGCTCTGGCGGGGTTCAGTATGTATGGAATTTTGGAGATGGAACATCTTCTAATACTGTTTCTCCTGTTCATACTTATACAAATGTTGGTATTTATACGGTTATACTCACTATGGTGTCCAGTAATGGCTGTAGAGATTCTGTAATTCGAGCAGTTTCAATATCCGGACAGCAAGCGTGCCATGCCAGTTTCCTCGATTCTGTTTTCAATAACAAAGTTTATTTCTTTAGTGGAGCATCTTCAGGCGTTCAAGGGGACTCTATTATTAGCAGAACCTGGTATTTTGGTGATCCCAACAGTAGTACAAATGTTTTAAATGGTAACGCAGTCAATGCTTACCACATTTATCCAAACAGCAGCATTTTCAATACTTATAATGTTTGTCTAGTCATTAGAACGGCTTCCGGATGCAAAGACAGCATTTGTAAAGCTGTTGTTATTAATCCGGTTACCAGTCATTGTGTAGCGAGGTTTACCACCACGACTAATCCTTCAGCAGGTAATGTCATTAATTTCAATAGCAGTACATCTGAGGCTTCTGCCGGAGATTCTATTGCCATGCGTTACTGGAGTTTTGGGGATGGTACCTCAGGGTCAGGCGTTTCTCCTGTTCATACTTATGCAAATGTTGGTAATTATATTGTTTGCTTATACATAGCTTCTGCAAGTGGATGTAGGGATACTGTTTGTTCTGTAGTACAGATTTCGAATCAGCAATGCCAGTCGTATTTTGTCATTACACCTTCTACATCAAACACCCATCTTTTCCAATTCAATAGTTCAAGTTCAACGCCTACATCTATCACCTCCAGAATATGGAGTTTTGGTGATGGAGATTCTCTTGGTGGAAATGTAATTTCTCCTTTTCATACCTATGCTAACGCAGGAACTTACAATGTTTGTTTGAAAATACTAAGCTCAAATGGTTGTACAAATACATTTTGCAAAACGTTGGTTGTTACCAATCCCAGTACACAATGTTTAGCATCTTTTACATCAACAAGTGTATCTACTTCTCCTTATGCTGTTACATTCAATAGCACAGGTTCTCAGACAGCTTCCGGAGATTCAATTAATGAGCGATATTGGACATTTGGTGATGGTTTATCAGGTGTAGGTGTAGTGAATACCCATACCTATACCACAGCAGGATCATATAATGTTTGCCTGTTTATTATTTCTCAAAGCGGTTGCAGGGATACTATTTGCCAGGTAATTCAAGTGCCAAATTCAACTTGCCAGTCGTATTTTGTTATTACGCCTTCTACAGCTAACAACCGTCTTTTCCAATTCAATAGCGCCAGTTCTTCACCATCTGCAAGTATAATTTCCAGAGTATGGTCTTTTGGCGATGGTGATACGCTTGGTGGAAATGTAATTGATCCGACCCACACTTACCTTAATGCAGGTACTTATACCGTTTGTTTAAAAATCACAACTGCCAATAATTGCACAAATACTTTGTGTAAAACAATTACGATAGTCAATCCGACCAACTGCACGGCATACTTTAACTACCTTAACAATGGATCGGTTTATACATTGCATAGCTATCCTCAAACAGGGGCCGGAGATTCGGTTATACGGCATATTTGGTATTTTGGTGACGGGGATACGCTGGCTGGAAATAATGCAATACCATCACATACCTACACAGTTGGAACCTATCAGGTATGTTTGAAAATAATAACAGCAAGTGGCTGTACCAGCAATTACTGCAGATCTTTGGTTGTTGCGCCTGATAGCAGCTGCAAAGCAGTTTTCACTTTTAGCAGTTCTTCTCCAACAGATAGACTTATTAATTTTTTCAGCGGCACCTCTTCAACTACACCAGGTACAGCCATTACTACGCGTATATGGTCATTTGGGGATGGGGATTCCTTATCGGGCAATCTAATTAATGTTCAACATATTTATAGCGTAGCGGGTACCTACAATGTTTGTCTTACTATTATTTCGCCCAACGGATGTAACAACAAAATCTGTAAAACAATAACCATCAGCAAATTTTGTAAAGCAAAGTTCACTGTGTCTCCTTCACCCACAGTACCTCCAACAGGCAACGATGCAATGTTCAACAGTAGTACGTCAGAAGTAGTAACGGGTGACTCTATTATTAGCCGCACCTGGTTATTTGGCGATGGCACATCACTCGGGGGCAATGTTGTTAGTCCTATTCATAATTTTGTCAATAGCGGTACTTATACCGTTTGCCTGATCATTGGTTCCGCAAGTGGTTGTGGAGATAGTACCTGTAAGACTGTTGTGGTTCCCTTTCAAAATGCATGCGTTTCATATTTTACGGCAAGTCCTTCTATTCTCAATACAAAACTATTTTACTTCAATAGTGCCAACTCATCTTCTAGTTCTGGTACTGCTATCACAACTCGCATTTGGTCTTTTGGCGATGGCGATTCATTGACCGGCAATGTAGTGGATCCTCAGCATCTATACACTAGTGCAGGCTCTTACAATGTTTGCCTAAGAATTATCTCTGCTAATGGCACTTGCCAAAATACCATCTGCAAAACAATTACCATTGCGCCTACCCATTGTCAGGCAAAGCTGACAGTAACGGGTGGTGGTGCTACAACAACTGGATATCAAGTGCAGTTCAGCAGCAATTTATCTATGGGTGTTGCCGGAGATTCTATAGTAGAGCGTACCTGGAAATTTGGAGATGGTGCCGGACTAACAGGCAATGTGGTTGCCCCTTCTCATACATATACTGCTTCAGGAAACTATTATGCTTGTCTGATCATTCGTACTGCTTCAGGTTGCAAAGACAGTGCTTGCATTGTTGTAACTGCAACAGTTCCTATTCAGTATCCTTGTGCTGCTAACTTCTCTTTCAGTACAAGTGGCAATACAGTAAGGCTGATGAGTAATGCTTCTGAAGCTTCAACCGGGGATTCGATAACTACCAGGTTCTGGTCTTTTGGAGATAGTACATACCTGCAAGGAAATGTTGCCAATCCATCTCATACCTATCGGGTTGCAGGTACTTATGTAGTTTGCCTTAAAATTATTACAGCCAAAGGTTGTAACAATACCACTTGTAGAACAATTGTGGTCACCAATGTAAATACATCTTGTGTTGCCTATTTTACCGCGGAAAAATTGTACAATACCTTGCTTTCCATGAGGTTTAATAGCATGCCTAGTCTGGTTTCGGCCGGTGATTCCATAGTAACAAGAACCTGGAATTTTGGTGATGGGTCTCCTGTTGTTACCGGAAATATTGCCAACATTGCGCATAACTATTTAAATTCAGGAACTTACAATGTTTGCTTGCGCATCAGCACCCGGTTTGGATGTGTCAATGAAGTTTGTTTGCCGGTAAGGGTAGGTGATTCTACCATCGTTGTAGATACAACAGATCCAATCCGCATTTTACTATTGGCGCCAAATCCTGTAGGTCAGCAGTTTAGTACTGTTGTATGGAGCAGGTTCAACAATGTTAATGCAGAATATGCTATTTATGATATTTATGGTGTCAGGAAATGGAGCATGAGAAAAGTGCTTCAGCAAGGAAACAATATAACTACATTGCCTTCTTACTTTCTGTTGCCTGGTCCATATTTCCTAAGGGTAACTACCATTTATGGTATCCGGACCCGAAAGTTCTATAAGATGTAAGCAATTTTCTTATTGTATTAGAAAACGCCGGCAATTTGCCGGCGTTTTTTTATGATTAATGCGTAGTTCCAAAAACTTTGCAGCACAAAATCTGTTTAAATGTTTCCTTATTGACGGTAAATCCTATTTTTGCGCAACTTTTAAAATACTACAAACCTTAGCTATGAGTGTATTGGTCAATAAAAATTCTAAAATAATTGTGCAGGGCTTTACAGGTACAGAAGGTACTTTTCATGCCTCTCAGATGATAGCGTATGGTACCAATGTAGTAGGTGGTGTTACACCTGGCAAGGGTGGTAGCACGCACCTTGACAAGCCGGTATTCAACACAGTAGCCAATGCTGTAGCAGCTACCGGCGCAGATGTTAGTATCATATTTGTACCCCCTGCTTTTGCCGCCGATGCCATTATGGAAGCAGCAGAAGCTGGTATTAATCTGGTGGTTTGCATTACAGAAGGAATTCCTGTGCAGGATATGGTGAAAGTGAAAAACTTTTTGCAATCGAGCACTACAAGGTTGATAGGCCCCAACTGTCCGGGTGTTATTACTGCTGATGAGGCTAAAGTAGGCATCATGCCGGGCTTTATCTTCAAGAAAGGCAATATTGGTATTGTTTCCAAATCAGGAACCCTAACCTACGAAGCTGCTGATCAGGCAGTAAAGGCAGGTTTAGGTATCACAACCGCTATTGGTATCGGTGGCGATCCCATTATTGGTACTACCACGAAAGAAGCGGTTGAGTTGCTGATGAATGATCCTGAAACGAAGGGCATCATCATGATTGGTGAAATAGGCGGTGGCATGGAGGCAGAAGCTGCGCTTTGGATTAAAGAAAATGGCACAAAGCCTGTTGTAGGGTTTATTGCCGGACAGACTGCTCCTCCGGGCCGCAGAATGGGCCATGCAGGTGCTATCATTGGCGGTGCAGATGATACAGCAGCAGCTAAAATGAAAATCATGAGGGAGTGTGGCATACACGTAGTAGATAGCCCGGCTGATATTGGCAAGACAATGGCTGAGGCGTTGAAATAGAAAATAATGGATGATGTAGGATAATTAGCTTTCAAACTTTATAATATTTAACCGCTGCAAGTGTATGCTTGTTGCGGTTTTTTATTGGTTGCAATATTTTGAAGGGGGAATGGGAACACGGATAGATCGGATGGATTTTATCTGCCTGGTTAATGAAGACTTTGTTGTGCTTGATAAAATAATAATTGAAGTATAAGGAGTAGCTGCTATCAGCGAAGAATTTGTTGCGCAGGCCAAAAACTATTTAAAAGTATCAGGCAATCATCTAGCACTTATTGTAAACTTTGGAGAATTAAAGTTGAGCTATAAAAGAATCAAATTGTAATTACCCCAAGAAAAAAACATTCGTGCATTCGTGGCAACAAACATGGACTCATACATAGCACCCTTTAAACCATTCGTGCATTCGTGGCAACAAAAAAATATTTGTAGCAACCTACAAACAAAACCGCCCACACCTGTTACCAAGCGGGGCGGTTTGTTGTTAAAATTAAAACCCCCTAAAAAGCAGTTAGTGTTGGTTGTTAGTGTTCAGAAATGGAGTGGTTTTTAATTCACCATTCACCATTGACGATCACTACTTCGCTACCACCATTTTCTTTGTATCTACCATTTTTCCATCTACATACATAGTGTAAGTATACGTGCCGGAGGCTAGACCTTTGGTATTTACATTCAATACACCTTTTCCAAATGTATTGAGGCTGATGGTTTTTATTTTTCTACCTGCATTGTCTAAAATTATCAACTCAGCTTTTGTAGCACCGTTGGGAATATTGTAATTGATGCGGGTCATGCTACCTGCAGGTGGGTTGGGAACATTCTGATCTAAAGAAGCGGTTTCAAAACTAACCTCTTGTTGGTTGATGCCCGTATTAGGTTTTGAAGCTTGGTTAGTTAACATTGCTTTGATAGCTGCTATTTCACCTATCAAAGCTTCATTTTGCTTCTGCAATGACACAATTTGAGTTTGTTGCTCCTTTATTGCATTTACCTGAGCTACCAAAATAGGGTGAATATTTAGGTTAAGGTAGCCGTCATCATCTTTACCCACTGCTTCAGGAAATACTTTTTGAACATCTTGTGCAGTAAAACCTACTGATTGTGCTTCGATAACTGATTTATCAAATACTCTTTTGCCTACATTTTTATAATGGTATGCAATTGGGTTCAATTTCATAATATCTGCAAGACCTTTTGTGTAAGCACCATCAATTGTTTTCAGCCTTGCATCAGATGTTATAGTCCATGTGCTGGTGCTTGGTTTGCGTCCTTGGTCTAAGCCTAACTCAAACAGTCCTCCTGGCGTGAGTGTTCCAATACCTACATTGCCACCGTTTAAAACTCTCAAAATAGTAGTTCCGGCATTGTTAAGAAAATCAAAGGCTCTGCTGGTAGCTGTTGCAGCAGGATTTTGATTTTGAAATTGTAGTGCCTTGTCAGTAGATCCAAAGTTTTTCAGTGCGATCAAGGCATTGTTTGTAACACTACTTCCGGTACTGGAATTAGTATTGGCAAAACTTAGTATTGTATTATTTTGTCCATTTGCCGAATCGTATAAATAAAGCCTGCTTAAATTGGTGTTTGTACCAACACTCAAATTTCCATTGGTTGCTAATGTCATTTGCGGGGTACTATTGTTAGTAAAGAAACCAAGAGGGTGATTGCTTTTTGTACCAAACTGTCCTCCAACGGCACCGTTACCAACAAACGAACCTAAAGTAACAGTACCATCGGTATGTGTAAATCCGTAAGAATTTGTAGAAGTTTTTAATGTAAGTTTATCAGCAGGGGTAGTGGTACCAATGCCCACATTGCCTATATTGGTATTACTGATGTTATTTCCCGAAGTCTTCCATTGAAGTTCCGTAGCTGTCATTTGCCCTGTTGCGGGATCATATGCAGTGGTAAAATTTTGTGAACAGGCAAGACTAATTACTTGCATCGTATTGTCACTATAATTTAATACATAAGCATAATTGCCCAATATGGCAGAAGCATATGGATTATTTCCTGTTGCCGCTGTATTGATTACTGATGGCGAGGCCGGATTGGTGATGTCGATTACCTGCAGGGTATTGGCACCATTATTACCTACAAAAGCATAGTTGCCCGATACGTTTAAAGTTTGAGGACCGGTTCCTGTTGTTACTGATCCTGTTACAGTAGGTGAGGCAGGATTGCTAACGTTGATCACCTGCATGGTATTGTTGCCTGCGTTAGCCACATAAGCATAGTTGCCGGATACGGCTACTGCTCTAGGCTGATTTAATGTTCCAACTGAGCCAACCACACTGGGTGAGGCGGGATTGGTAATGGTGATTACCTGCAGCGTGCCACTGTTGTTCACCACGTAAGCAAAATTGCCCGATATGGCTATATAATAAGGGTTAAGTCCTGTTCCCACTGTGCCTGCCAGCGTGGGTGAAGCAGGATTGCTGACGTTAAATACCTGCATGGTACTGCCGAAGTAATTTACCACATAAGCATAATTGCCAGATACGGTTATGCAATTAGGTTGACCTACAGTTCCCGCTGAGCCTGTCAGGGTGGGTGAGGCAGGATTGCTAATGTTGAAAATCTGCATAGTATTGCTCTGATTGGCCACATAAGCATAATTTCCCGATACGGCTACTGATCTAGGCTGACTTCCAGTTGCCACAGATCCGGCAACAGTGGGTGAGGCAGGGTTGGTAATGTTGATCACCTGCAGCGTAGCGCTGGAGTTATTCACCACATAGGCATAATTGCCAGATACAGCTACTGAAACGGGAGGAGTTCCGGTTGCCACCGAGCCTGCCACAGAGGCGCAAGTTAAATTGGTGCTTGCAGGCGGTGTTCCAAATAAACCGGTTGCATCAATACTGCCCCAACTTGCTAAACCATTAGCATCGCTTTTTAGTATTTTTCCTGCACCTTGTGTGCCATCGGTAATTTTTACATTACCTGCAACATCTAATTTAGCGGTTGGAGTAGTGGTACCAATGCCCACATTGCCATTTGTCGATATTGCCATTTGAATATTTCCATTGCCTGTAAAGAAACTAAGAGGGTGATTGCTTTTTGTGCCAAAGAACCCTCCATTGGGACCCACATAGGTACCTAAAGTTCTAGTACCATCAGTATGAGTTATGCCGTAACTTTCGGGAGCCGTTTGTACTGATAATTTATCAGCAGGTGCATTTGTTCCAATACCCACTTTACCACTGTTGCTGTTAGAGATATCATTTCCTGAAATGGTCCATGGAGAAACAACGGGTGCGGCAGGTGTTGTCCAAGCCAATGTTCCAGAACCTGTTGTGCTCAACACCTGCCCTGCTGTGCCATGTGCATTTGGATAAGTAACTGCACCTGCAGTATATGTACCTGCTGTGTTTACGTTGGTAACATTTAGATTGCCTAATTGAATGGTATTGCTTGCATTCACAACAGCACCATAACCAATAGCTGTTGCATTGGTCGAATTTGAGTCAGGAAAATCAGTGCCAGCACCAATGGCCGTATTATAGCTTCCTGTAACGATGTTTCCTAAAGAATTTCTTCCAATACCTGTGTTATAACTACCGGTAGTAATACCTACCAATGATCCGTATCCCATTGCTGTATTTCCGCTGGCAGCTGTACTATATAGCAAGGAATTTGCTCCCACAGATGTATTCTCTATGCCGGTATTAAATTTGAGTGATGAACTTCCAACCGCAACATTTGCCGTACCAACTGTATTAGAGGCAAATGCATTTTCTCCAAAAACTGTGTTGATTAACCCATAGCCTGCGTTACCTTGTCCAACAGTAATTCCATTTACGTTGAGATCATTTTGAAAAGATTTATTACCCCCAAAAGTCTGCGTTCCTGCAGTTACGACACCACCATTAGTAGCATCAGCAGGTGTTAATGTTAGTGCATTACCACTAATGGTTGCTCCATTAACATCTGAAGTTCCTGAAATTGCATTAATCGCATTTACTCCGGTAATAGGTGTTGTCCAACTGGCCAAACCATTTGCATCGCTTGTAAGCACTTTGCCTAAACCCTGTGTACCATTGGCTAATGTAAGGTTACCACTAAAAAAGCCGTTTTTCCATGCCTTGGTAGATGAACCTAAGTCGATGGTGTTGGTAGTTGCAGGTACCAAACTTAAATTAATAGCCGAACCTGTAAGGTTATTTAAGGTAGTGCTAGCCCTATCAGGTCGCAATTCTGTCCAAGTACTACCGGTATAATAGTAAAAACCCGGACGTGTGGTATTGGTCATGTAAATAATCAAACCTGCAGCCGGAGAAACAATGGCATTTCTTTGGGTTTGAGTCATACGGGGTATTAAAAGACCCTTTGTAGTACTAATAATATCCAATGCCGCAGAAGCATTGGGGGCTACAGTACCAATACCTGCACTACCCGTAGCAGGAAATGTGTTTTGAGCTTGGCTACTTAAGAAACCTAACAGCCCAAGCAGTAAAAACGTTGAAATCTTTTTCATTTTGATTTATTTTATTGTTAAAAATTGTAAGACACAAAGTTGACCTGCTTATTTTTCATAAGCAATCGTTGATTCTAGTGAAATTTTGAGGGGAAAATGGGGTAAAATGGCAAAATCATCATTGAGGTCAATGATAAACTACAATTAACTTGTATGTTAAGCTTTTCAATGTCCTTTGCCAAAATCTATATTTATTGCTTGTTGTTGATGAATTGTTGTTGCGTAAAAAACCTATAAGGTTTCCAAAACCTTATAGGTTTGGTGGATCATGCTTCCTTTGTATATTTAGCTTCTAAATGTCCTTTGCCAAACGCTATATCTGCTGCTTATTGTTGTTGCAAACTTGCATTGCTGCAAGGGCACAGCAAAACAATGCTGTAGTGGATAGCCTCCCCATAGAAACATTAGGTGTAAAAGACGGATTATCGCAAGGTCTTGTTTCCGGCATTGTGCAGGACAAAGATGGCTTTCTGTGGTTTGGCACCAAAGACGGTCTCAACAAATACGATGGCTACCACTTCACCATATACCGACACGAAAAAGACAATCCCTACTCGCTGCCGGGCAACTATATCAGCCACATGGTAGAAGACGACCATGGCAATTTTTGGGTGGGCACTGCTACCGGCGGGCTTTGTTTGTTTGATAGAAAAAAAGAAAGGTTTTACCCCGTAAGCTTGCCCGACTACAACCCCCACATTGCCAACAACAATGTAAACCCCAGGCAATATCAAAAGGGTATGCTGATGGTGCTGAGCGAAAAGCTGCGTATATACGATGTCAGCCACATCCGCCCCGGTCATTACGAGCAGGTGGTTTTAACGGCTGCAAACATCTGTCTGGATGAGGTAAACACCGTTGGGACAATCAACGCTCCTGGTCAATCCTTATACACTGTTTCACATTGGCTGAATGATCTATCCCTTTGGGTTAACAAAAATGATTCGATCGTTGTATACCGGCCTAATGCTACAGGCGCATACAAACAAACGAACGGCTATTCTATGGTTGAATTGGGTTTGCGGAACAATGTGTTCTATGATATTGCATCCTTAGATCAACCCAACCAATTCGTTTTTACGGATGATAAAGAATTGGCAGTGTATGATTTCAGCAAAAAGAAAATAGTATGCAAACAAACATTTAATAATGGCGCCGCCGGGCCGATTGATTGCAAAGACAAATGGGGTAACCTGATCATTCGTCTGGAAGAAAACCACTTCCTGTTTAATAGCACCCATTGTTTGCTCACCTTTGGCAAGGGTCAAATGAATGGCAAGTTAGACCGCAACGGTATTATGTGGATGGGCACTGCAGGATCAGGGGTGATAAAGTATGACTATCGCAAACAATTGTTTAGAAAAGTAGCGTTGACGCATTTTCTTTATCAACCACCCAACTTCAAAGGTGAATTGCTGATGCAAAACCCGGATAAGGTACCCGAATGGCTCAACCCTTATACCCGTCAAAAGCGTTCCATTTTTCAGCGCGGTGTTTGGCAAAAAGATTGGATCATTCATGCAATAACACAAGAAAAGGATGGAACAGGTTGGCTTAAATTACATTCCGGCAAAACCGGACAATTTAAAAATTTTAGCCTGCTTTATGAAGTTGATGTAGCCCATTTATATAAAGCGATTGATGCCAGGTATCAAAGCCACTTTAAGGATCAGGACAATGATCTGTGGTTTAGTTTTCTTGATAAAAACCGAAAACCCGGGTTGGCGCATTTGAACAAAAAAACGCTGCAGTTAGTAGGAGAATATTTCTTTCCTGCAAAACCACAAAACGATTATAACATATTCGTTACCGGGCATTGGCAGGATGCCCGAGGTGTTTTTTGGTTTTCTACTTACCAGGGTTTATTTAGCTTGAACCCAAAAAACCAACAATGGCAACATTGGCAAAACATACCCAGCAATGCTACATCACTTAGCAGCAATCAATTGCTATCTATTTTACCCGATCCAAAGCAACCCAATCAATATTTATGGCTAGGTACAGAAGGTGCAGGACTTGATCGATTTGAAATAGCCACCGGTAAGTGTATGCACTATACAGAAAAAGACGGGCTGCCCAACAATGTGGTGTATGGACTTTTGAGCGATCAAGCGGGCAATATTTGGATGAGTACAAACAGGGGATTGAGTTGTTTTTCCCCCCTCTCCCCCGACCTCACCCCCGACCCCTCTCCTTTTGGAGAGGGGAGGTTTCGCAACTTCTCCACAGAGGACGGACTGCCGGGAGATGAGTATAACCGCTACGAATATTTCAAGATGCCGAATGGGGATTTATTATTTGGGGGCATTGAAGGAGGTGTGATTTTTAACCCCGAGAAAATACTGGAAAAAGAACCTGCGCCGGCAGTTGTGTTTACAGGGTTGTCAGTATTTAACAAACCTGTAGATTATAAGATAGACAGCAACATCATCAGCCTGCCTATTGCTTATGCATCTGTTATTACGCTGCCGCATGACAAAGGCATGTTCACCATTTCGTTTGCGGCATTGGAATTTACGCCGGCCGACAAGAAAAAATATCGTTACTATTTAGATGGTTATGATAAACAATGGATAGATGGTGGCAACAAAAATGAAGCAACGTATACCAATCTTTCTCCCGGTACTTACACCTTTCATGTAACCGCCTGTGGCCGCGATGGTGTATGGAATGAACAAGGGAAAACAATTGACATTGTTATTTTACCTGCATGGTACCAAACCATTTGGTTCAAGGCATTGGTATTGCTATTGATTGCAGGTGGTTTGTATGGATGGTACCGTTATCGGTTGGCACAGGAAATAAAAGTATTGAACATACGCAACCAAATAGCCCACGACCTGCACGATGAAATAGGTAGCACCCTCAGCAGTATTTCTATATCCAGTTCGGTTATTCAACGAAAGGTACAAGGCAGCAATGATGAGGCATACAACATGCTGAAACAGATAAGCAAAAATACCGACAATATGATGGAGTCGATGAGTGATATTGTATGGACCATCAGCACCCGAAATGATAGTTTTGAAAGCCTGGTAAACCGGATGCGGGCATTTGCTATAGAGATATTAGACCCGTATGATATCCTGTTTCATTTGGATGTAAATGAGCAAGTGAAAGCAAAATCACTCAACATGGTTCAGCGCAAAAACCTGTACCTGATTTTTAAAGAAGCAATCAACAATGCAGCAAAATATGCTGGCTGCGAAAATGTGTACGTCACCATTGCAATGGAAGGTAATAAACTGCAAATGACTGTTAATGACGATGGTTGTGGATTTGATACCACTGAAAAGGAAAATGAAGTAAAAACCAAAAGCATGGGTGGAAATGGCATGCACGCAATGAAGAAGAGAGCCGATGAAATGAAGGGGAAGTTGAAAATCGAATCTACAAAGGACAAAGGAACAACGGTGACAATTGTATTCCCTTTAAAAAGCGAACAATAAAAATAAAATCAGAAATTAAATTCAACTTTGAAAAATGGAACCTATTAAAGTAGCCGTATTCGATGACAATCAGCCCCGCAGGGAATTGTTGAAATTGTTGTTGGAAGATTCTGATGAATTTATATGTACAGGAGCGTTTGAAGATTGCTATAATGTAATAGAGAATATCAAGGACAACCTGCCTGATGTAATTTTGATGGATATAGACATGCCACGGGTCAATGGCATTCAGGGCCTCATTATTATTCGCAAAGCATATCCAGATGTTAAGGTATTGATGCAGACAATTTTTGAGGATGAGGATAAAATATTTAATGCCATAGTAGCCGGTGCAGATGGTTACATATTGAAAAAAACACCTCCCGCCAAATTGATGGACTCTATTAAAGAAGTATATGAAGGCGGGGCACCTATGACACCAACTGTTGCCCGTCAAGTGTTGTTATTGTTTTCTAACAAACATGGCAGGTTGCCGAAAAATGAATTTCACTTGTCTGAAAGAGAACAAGAGATTTTGCAATTGCTAGTGCAGGGATTGAGCTATAAACTGATTGCCAAACAAGGCATGATTTCTTATGCAACAGTTAACAGCCATATATCCAAAATTTATCACAAACTACATGTAAGTAGTGCTGTGGAGGCCGTTACCAAAGCTATACAAGAGGGATTGGTATAGGTGTGAAAACTACATGTTATAGCGCTTAGCACTATGATGCACTCAAAAATGCAATCATTGGAATCAATGATACGCTGAAACCGGTTTTTCCCTCCAAATATTGTTGGTCTTCAATGGTATAAAATGCCCATTTTCATTGAGGAAATTACCTTTTTACCTTTGTTTTTCTTTTGGCTGAAACATTCAAATGCTGTCTGTTAGCTATTGAATAATTTAAACTAAAAATCATTAGAATCAACGATTGTTCCTTTGAATCAGTAGGTTGACCTTTGTAAAATGAAAACAATCAATGTTGTAGTATTTGAAAGTAATACGCCCCGACGAGAATCATTACAGATATTGCTCAACGATAGTGAAGGATTTAATTGTACAGGTGCTTACAACGATGGTCATCAATTGATGGAGATTGTCCAGGAACAACTTCCACACATTTTACTTATAGATATCAATCTGGATTCTTTTGACATGATGGAGAATGTTGGTACCATCAAGAGTAAATATCCCGGCATCAGAATAATTATACAATCCAACTTTGAAAGCGAACAATTGTTTACGGCCATGTTGTCGGGTGCAGATGGGTATCTCATGAACAAGATTGGTCCGGATAACCTTTTAAATTCTATTAGAAAAATAAATGACGGCGTTCTTGTATTTCAGGCTGCTATGGCTCAACATTTTTCAAATAAAATGAAGAGAAAAAATTATGGTTTTTTTCGAAATAGCATTAAGCTTTCTCAGACGGAAAATCAAGTTTTAGCCATGAAAGGTAAGGGGTATACTAATAAGTACATTATAAAGCAATTAGCTGTTTCTAATCAAGTATTAGACTTTCATGCTTCTCAGATATTTATGAAGTTTTCTATTAAAAATGGAAATGCACTGAAAGGAACAAGCAGGTGGCTTTTATATGCACAACTTTTCGATTTAATTGCTGATTTAAAAGGGTGGTTTGCAAAGCGGGTTAAGTACCAATTTGATTTTTAAGGTATTTGAAGATGAAAGGGATATTGGAACACGGATAGAACGGATTTTACAGATAGTGAGGGATATGCTGTTCCTGGTTAATTTGTTGCTCGTTGTTCATTAACTATTTTTTGACCTCCGTCGCCGTTGGTTGTGTCCCCACAACCAACAATGCCGCCAATGTTTGTGTCCCCACAACCAACAAAATCAATACGATTGTGCAAGGTTTCTGAAAATAACTTTTGGCTCCGTTAATAATTAAGAGGCCTTATTGTTTTACCAACTTTTCAATCATGATGTTTGCGGATGTTTTTAGTTTTACCAAATAAGTTCCTTTCGCAAAGTTGCTTATATCAATATACCTTTCATTTTTTCCAAATGCTGTATTGATACGCTGCTGTATGATGACTCTTCCTGTCATGTCAGCAATCATCAATTCGGCTTGTTGATTTTCATTTGAATTGAATCTTAATCTGATCATTCCTGTAGTGGGATTTGGCAATAGGGTCATGTTGACTAGTTCCATATTTTCACCTCGCATCAGGCAATTGACTGTTATAAGTTTACCTGCGGATGTTTTTGTACAGCTTTTGGTATTTGTCACCACCACTTTATAGGTTCCGGCAGCAGTAACTGTATAATTTGGGAGGGTAGCTCCTGAAATTTTTGTTGACCCTTTTAACCATTGATAGCTTAATCCGGCACCAACAGGAGCACTCAGTATTACACTGCCCCCTGCACAAAAGGTAGTCGGGCCTTGTGGTGTAATAGTAGCCTCAGGAAGTGCATTGACAGTTACAACAATCGCAGTTGGAGTTGTTTTAACGCAGCCAGTAATGGTGTTGGTAACAATGACTTTGTAATTGGCAGATGCAGTAGCAGTGTAAGTTGGTATAATGGCTCCTGCAATTACATTGCTCCCTTTTTTCCATTGATACGTTCTGTTTGCTGCAGTTATTGCATTCAATATAACACTTCCTCCAGCGCAAAATGTAGTAGCGCCAGCGGTAGTTATGTTTGCATTGGGCAATGTATTTACTGTCACATTTAAAGAGGCAATGTTGCCATCACCAAATTGATTGTTTCCCTTTACAGTTATTTTTCCTGAAGCTGCATTGCTTCCGTAATTAACGGTAATGCTGTTGGTGCTACTTGTGCCTGAGGCTCCAACAGGCAATGACCATACATAAGAAGTTGCATTTGCAATTGGATTAACAGTGTAGGTTACACTTTTTTGATTCTGGCAAACAGTTGGGGGCCCAGAAATGATTCCTCCACAACCGGGTACATGATTTACAAGGACTCTGTGGAGTAGCAAAGTTATTCCATCCATTCCGGCAGGCCAGGAGTTAACCAATCCACATACTACCGCTCCCATACAAGGGTCATAAATCATCCTGCTTTTGTAGCCCCATGTGCTGCCCCCATGTCCATAAGTAGTATGCCCCCACCAAACTTGACTTTCCAGTCCCAAGCCGTAGGTATAGGGTGGTCCATAGGTATTGGTAAAGTTGGTTAATTCTGCAAAAGATCCAGGGCTTAACAATTGACCTGTAAAGAGTGCATTGTACCATTTTGCCATATCGCCGGAGGTGGAAAACAATGATCCTGCACATCCACCTGCCGTATTCAATCCAACTCTCGACGTGTCGTTGTAATCAATGTTGTTGTACCAACGGTGTGAAACGGTGCCTACAGAAGGTTCCTTTACATCATAAAAAGTCTTTGTCAAATTTAATGGTGTGAGAATGCTGTCACGTATAATTTTGCTTATGTGAAAGCCGGTAGCACTCTCTGCCACCATACCTGCCAATATATAATTTACATTGGAATAGCCCCAACTATTGCCTGCAGCAAATACCGGCGTACCTACCCAACTCAATACTTCATTGGGTGTAAATACTCGATTAGGATATTTCATAATCGTATCCATCCATGGCGATAGAAAAATGGGATCTTGCACCCCGCTGGTATGATTGAGAAGCTGACGAATGGTAATATTGGGGTTGATATTTTTGTAAGTTGGTAGCCATTTTTTCAATGAATCATTGAGGCTGATTTTCTTTCCATCTACAAGTTTTAGCATTGCTGCCGATACAAATAGTTTCGTATTACTGGCTATGCCAAATCCCATATCCGTAGTGATGGGCTGCCCTGCATAGGATACACCTGCTGTACCTTACCATGTGCCCTGACCGGGTAAATATACACTGGCAGACATTCCCTTAATATTGGGAATAGCAGAAACATAATAGTTCAAAGTATCCTGCAGCATAGCAGCCAATTGAGGATTGAATGGTTGCGCTTTTGAATGGTTGGGTGCAAACAATAATAATGAGGTCAATGCTACTGTGTTGAGTATAATTTTTTTCATTTTTTGCAGGTTTTACCTTGGTACAAGTTCTGGTGACAATTGATTTTACAATACAATGTACTACTATAAACTGATTGATTGGACAATTATTGCGCTTAATATATTAAACTTAATTAATTAATATCTGGTGATTTAGCCTATAATTTAAAAGGCGCATTTTTTACAAACAACTCATTGTGACGATTAATAACCCATTTACCAACCATTTCTTAAAATTCTACTTCTTACTCAAGATTTTATGCAAAAAGACTGGTTTTGTAATCCTGTGGAAGTAATATCGTATTTTACATCAAACCTTTTCTCATGATCAAGTTTTATTGTTTGTTTTTTATCATGCTATCAACCTTTTCAGCAATGGCACAAAAGAAGGATACCCTATACCAAAAAGAATGGAAGGAAGTGGAAAATTTGGTTTTTATCCAAGGTCTTAATCGGTCTGCATTGGACAAGGTAAATACTATTTATAAAATGGCTAAAGCCAAAGGCCAACAAGCTCAGGTAATAAAAACCTTACTTTATCGCTCAAACCTTGAAATTCAACATGAAGAGAAAAGCATTAACAAAGAAATTGCTTTTTTAAAAAAGGAAGCAACCAATACAAATGATGCTGTGGCCAAAAGCATTCTGTATAGTTTGATCGCACAAAAGTATTCAGATCATTTCAATAATTACCGGTGGCAATTGTACAATCGGAGCAATACAGTCAACTTTAAGAAAGAGGATATTGAAACCTGGAGTACCAACGATTTCCATAAGGAGATAACTTATTGGTATGAGCAATCGCTGACTGAAGCAACCGCATTAAAACAAACGCAAATCGATGAGTACAATAGCATTCTCACTATTTACAATACCAAAGAACAGCGACCAACTATTTATGACCTTTTGGCGCAGCGGGCTTTGAATTATTTTATGAGCGATGAAACCTATGTAAACCAACCGGCGTATGCATTTACAATTGTAGATAAAGCTGCATTAGGAAGTATAGAAACGTTTACCACGCATACTTTTACTACAAAAGATTCGCTCAGTAATAAATGGAAAGCATTGCTGATTTTTCAAGATTTGATTCGCTTTCACAAACAAAAAAATAACGTTGCAGCTTTAATAGACGTAAACCTGCAAAGAATAGAATATGCCAGAAACAATGGAACGATTACCAACGAAGACACATTGTACTACGATGCTGTAAAAGAAAACACTACGCTATTTGCCAGCAACCGATATGTTGCACAGGCATGGTACTTATTGGCACGATGGCACAATGATTATGCAGAAGAGTATAACCCGAATGGAGACACCACTCATCGTTGGGAACATTTGAAAGCGATAGAAATCTGTAATCAATTTTTTCCACTTAAAGATAGTACTGAGGGGCATTACAATCTGTACAACCTATATCAAAACATTCTTGCAAAAAAAATAGAACTTACCACCGAGCAAGTAAATGGTCCCAACTTTCCTTTCAGAACATTGGTGAAGTATAAAAATGTTTCAACACTCTATTATAGAATAATAAAAGTATCGAAAGCTATTGAAGAAACCATTACAAAAGGGCGTAATAGCGAACCCTATGAAACTGAATTTTTGATCGCACCAAAATTGCCTTTTTTAAAACAATATGAATTAAATCTACCCGACTCAGACGATTATCAACAACATAGCGCAGAAATTAAAATTGAAGCTCTCCCACCCGGCAAGTACTTTATACTAGCTTCCTCGTCTTCAACTTTTTCCCAAGATTCTAAACTGGCATTGTCAACCTTTTATGTCTCCAGCATTAGTTATGTAAACAATGGCCCCCATTATTTTGTGCTGAACAGATCAACCGGTCAACCACTGAAAAATGCGATTGTAAAAGTTTGGCAAAATATATATAATCGACAAACCGGGGCTTATGAAATAATTAAAACGGAAGAACGCACTACAGATATAAATGGATATTGCAAATTGGATGCAAGCAATAGCAATTATAGAAATATCAGGCTACAAATTCAATATGCCAACGATGAATTGTTTATAGAGAGTGAGCAATATATTTCTCCGCTTTCCTTTTCTACATCTGATGGTTTTGAAGATAAAAGCAATGAAGAATATCAAGCTTTGAATGCCCGTGCCTACTTTTTTACAGATAGAAGTATTTACCGACCTGGGCAAACCGTTTACTTTAAAATGTTGGCTGCTACAAAAGATAAAACTACAAAGAAACGAAAGTTGATTACGCAACTTCCCAAAGAGGATTATTATATCCATCTAAATGATGTGAATGGGAAGCCGCTGGATTCGGTGTTAATCAAACTGAATGAGTACGGAACATTTGCCGGAAGTTTTAAATTGCCGCTGAATGCACTCACCGGAAATTTTACTTTATTGGCAGATTATTTTAATTCACCTATAGGTAACAATTTTTCAGTAGAAGAATACAAACGACCAACTTTTTATGTGCAAGTAGATAAGCCTAAGGGAACATACCGATTGAATGATTCCGTTACAGTAACAGGAACAGCCAAGGCCTACTCCGGTGCCAATGTGGATGGTGCAAAAGTTAAGTACACAATTACAAGAAAGGGGCGTTTTATGTATCCGTGGTTGTGTAGCCGGTGGTATTTTCCTTCCTCACCTGAAATGACTATAACTTTTGGAGAAGCGGTTACTGATGCCAACGGAAAGTTTACCGTTACCTTCCAAACATTGCCCGATGAGTCTATTTCTAAAGAGATCCTGCCCATTTTTGATTTTGAAGTGAGTGTAGATGTAACTGATAGAGCAGGAGAGACAAGAAGCAGTAGTACGAATGTATCTGTTGGTTATCATTCGCTTAATCTGAACCTCGATGTAAAAGAAACAGCAGAAGTTGATAGTTTGAAAATGCTGACAGTCAGCACCACCAATATTGCCGGTGACAAAGAACCTGCACTCGTAAAAGTCAATATTTATCCGTTAAAATTACCTACGCTATTGGTAAGAAAAAGGTATTGGCAACAGCCCGATCAGTTTCTGTATTCGCAGGAAGAATACAAAAAATTCTTTCCCAACGATGAATATAAAGACGAAAGCGATAAAGCATCTTGGGCTAAAGGAGAATCTGTATTTTCTAATACTGTAAATACGAAAGAGAGTGATACACTTTTTATTCCCAAAGGCTTGCTAAAAACAGGATGGTATTTTGTAGAAGCTACTACAAAAGATAAAGATGGCAGAGAAATAAAAGCTGAAAAGTATGTTCAACTATACAGCCGTAATGATGGCAAGTTTGAAGGAACGGATTATTTGTTTACCATCAATGAAAACCGAATTGCGCAGCCTAATCAACCCATCAATATTTTATTAGGTAGTAGTGCTGAAAATATTCACCTCATACAAGAAATACAACACAAGCCGAAGCCGAAAGAAAAGGAAATAGAAAGCGTGTTTTTGTTTCATAATCTGAATAAAGAAGTTCGAGATTTTACAATAACTCCTTCCCTAGAAGACATGGGTGGAATGGGTGTTAATTTTATTTTTGTAAAGCACAATAGAGTGTTTGTTTATAACCAAAATATACAGGTAAAACAGGAAGTAAATAATCTGAATGTAGAAGTGCTTACCTATCGTGATAAGTTGGAACCGGGTAACCAGGAGAAGTGGACTTTGAAAATATCAGGTACAAACAAAGAAGCCGTAGCTGCAGAAGTCTTAACCTCCATGTATGATGCATCGCTCGATCAGTTTAAGCCACATGCCTGGCCAATGCCGGTAGATTTTTCATCATCTTTTTATGGTAATGGATGGGATAATAACCAGACGTTTATTGCCATCAACAGCCGGGAAAATTATATAGAATTGCTGGCTAAGTATTTTGAAAAGCAGTATCCTGAGATTAATGTGTATGTATTAAATGGCATGAACGATTTTAATAATGGCGGAGGGAGAATGGTGGCTTCAGCTATGGCTGGAGGTGCACCGGTGGCAGAACAAACAAATGATAGTCCTAATAGGTCATTCGACCAATTGTTTCAAGGAAAAACAGCGGGTGTAACAGCTCTTTCATCCAGTGGACAACCTAGTGCTGCTTCAAAAATTATTATTCGTGGATCAAGCTCAATATCCGGTGGAAGTGATCCATTGTATATTGTAGATGGTGTACCAGTTACTTCTTTTCAAGATATGGATCCTAGTACTTTCTTGAGTATTGAGGTTTACAAAGGAGAAGATGCAATCGCTCTTTATGGTAGCCGAGCTGCTAATGGGGTTATACTCGTCACTACTAAAAACGGCTTCGAAAGGAAAAGGGAAATTCCTGCTAAACTCCGGACTAACTTCAGCGAAACTGCTTTCTTCTTTCCCCAACTCAATACCGATAAAGATGGTAGCCTTTCCTTTACGTTCACCATGCCCGATGCATTGACCCAATGGAAATGGCAGATACTAGCACACGATAAACAAGCAACATTTGGTATGGCTCAAAAATTAATTACTACTCAGAAAACATTGATGGTACAAGCTAATGCACCTCGCTTTATGAGAGAAGGGGATTCTATGGAATTTAGTGCCAAAGTGAGTAACCTGAGCGACAAAGAACTCAATGGAAATGCTACCCTCGAATTGTTGGATGCCATTTCCCTAAAGCCCGTTAACATTGAGTTGAGTAATGTGAATGCAAGCAATTCTTTTGCAGTACAAGCCAATCAAAGTACAGCAGTATTCTTCCGCATGGCTATTCCTAAAAATTTCAACACACCTATCACCTGGAGAATAATTGCCAAAGCCGGGCAGTATGCCGATGGTGAAGAAAATACATTACCTGTTCTTTCCAATAGAATGCTGGTGACCGAAAGTTTGCCTTTGTACGTTCGCAATACACCTTTCAAACGATTTGAATTTACCAAATTAAAAAACCAGCAAAGTACCACGTTGCAACATCAATCGCTAACAGTAGAATACACTTCTAATCCGGTTTGGTATGCTTTGCAGTCGCTGCCATATTTGCTGGAATATCCTTATGATTGTTCAGAGCAAATGTTCAATCGCTTTTTTGCCAATGCCCTGGCTTCTTCTATCATGAACAGCAATCCAAGAATTAAGCAAGTGTTTGAGCAATGGAAAAAGGATACCTCAGCATTAAAGAGCAATCTGCAAAAAAATGAAGAACTGAAAAGCATCATTCTGCAAGAAACACCCTGGCTGCTGCAAGCAGAGAGCGAAGAGCAACAAAAAAAGAATTTGGCTTTGTTGTTAGATGCTGCTACGATTGAACAATCTTCTGCAAGCACCATCAAAAAACTGCAGCAGATGCAAATGCCAAGCGGTGGATTTCCATGGTTTACCGGTGGCAGAGAAGACAGGTATATTACGCAGTACATTATCACCGGTATTGGCAGATTGCAAAACATGAATGCTATTCCGGCATCGCTGCAAGCTGATTTGAAAAGTATAGTTATAAAGGCTATGCAATACTTAGATGAAGAGATGAGTAACGATTACAAAAATCTAAAAAGGTATAAAGCAGATTTGAAAGTGAATAACGCAGGTTCTTTTCAGTTTCAGTATTTGTATATGCGCAGTTTCTTTAAAAATCTTGAAGCTGCTAAGGATAAAGAAGCTTACAATTATTTCTATGTTCAAGCTAAGAAATATTGGGTCAAACAAAGCAATTATTTCAAAGCCATGATTGGCGAATTTCTATATCGGAATAATGATGCGGCTTTTGTCAATAAAAACATCCTTCCTTCATTAATGGAAAGTGCCGTCATCAACGAAGATGCCGGCATGTACTGGAAAGAAAATGCATACGGATGGTATTGGTACCAAGCACCTGTAGAGCAACAGGCATTGATGATAGAGTTTGTAAGTGAAGTGTACAAGAACGAAAAGAATGATTATTTATTGAGAAAGATCAATGATATGAAGACATGGCTATTGCGCCAAAAACAAACTACCCATTGGAGTACGACCAAATCTACTGCCGATGCTTGTTATGCACTGCTGATGAATGGCGGCGCATGGTTAGATGCAGATAGAAAAGCAGAAATAAAGTTGGGGGATATAGTATTAAGTGAATTAGCTCCCCTCTCTTCAGGAGAGGGGTCGGGGGTGAGGTCAGAAGTCGGTACAGGTTATTTTAAAACACGAATAGCTGGTGAAAAAGTAAATCCTGCTATGAGCGATGTGTCGGTATCGCTGAGCAATGCTTCAGGCTCAAAATCCACCTCACCATCGTGGGGCGCTGTGTATTGGCAATACTTTGAAGACCTTGATAAAATAACTTCAGCAGCTACGCCTTTGCTTATCAATAAAAAATTGTTTACAGAAATAAATACAGACAGAGGAACCGTATTACAACCTGTAAACGATGGCGACAGCATGAAAGTTGGTGACAAAGTAAAAATTAGAATAGAAATAAAAGTGGACAGAAATATGGAGTATGTGCATTTGAAAGATATGCGTGCCTCATCAATGGAGCCGGTGAATGTATTAAGCGGCTACAAATGGCAGGATGGATTGGGTTATTACGAAAACACAAAGGATGCATCTACCAATTTCTTCATCGGCTATTTACCAAAGGGAGTCTATGTGTTTGAATATCCTGTTACCATTACACACAAGGGCAATTTTTCTGTTGGCATAACCACTGCTCAATGCATGTATGCGCCGGAGTTTAATAGCCATAGCGAGGGGATAAGGGTGAATGTTGGGGAGTGAGGAAGAGGTCATGAAGAAGAGGTCATGAAGAAGAGTCATGAGGAAGAAGGTCATGAGAAGAAGGTCATAAGAAGAAAGGTCATAAGAAGAAAGGTCATAAGTAAGAGTCATGAGGAAGAAGGTCATGAGAAGAAGGTCATAAGAAGAAAGGTCATAATGAAGAGTCATGAGGAAGAAGGTCATATGAAGAAGGGTCATTTGAAGACGGTCCTAAGGGAAGAGTCATGACGGAGAGAGATCATAGGAAGAAGAGGCTTTTGCGGATGGTCATAAGGGTGAGTAGGGAATAGATTTGATATGAAAAATTGTTTTGTAAGTGAATATTGATTTTTTTATAAAAATTGAAAACCATTTTGTGGTATGTATATCAAGTTGGAAGATTTGGAAGTATATAAGTTAGCAATGGAGATAGCAGAAGAAATATGGGGTGTTGTAAATAAGTGGGAAGCATTTGAAAAGTATAGTTTAGGAAACCAAATTACCAGGTCAGCGGATTCTATGGGGTTGAATTTAGCAGAAGGTTATGGTAGATTTCACTATAAAGAAAATAAAAACTTTTGCTACTATGCCCGCGGCTCAGCATTTGAAACGAAAACTGCATTAATAAAGGCC
>JANPHE010000243.1:0-7096 GCA_031424295.1 Segetibacter sp.
TGTGTAAGCCTTCGTTTTTTTTGTGTAAATTTTGATTAATGTTGCGCAGATGGTCAGCTTTTTTTTGAGAGCAGTTCTTAATTGATTGGTTTTAAATGTTTTGTATGTTTTTGGGTGGGTATATGGTTGTTTTGTGCTAAAGGAGTTGGGAGGGAGGGTCATGAGGGAAGGTTATTGAGGGAGTCATGAAGGAAGGGTCATTGAAGGTCATCAAGAAGCGTCATTGAGGGTCATGAAGAAGGGGCATTGAGGGTCATGAGGGAGGGTCATTGAAGGTCATGAAGAAGGGGAATGAAAGGAGGTGATGATGGGTTGTTGGGCGTTTGGAGGAAGGTAGTTTAGGTGATGAGGTGGTATGGAGAACGCGGATGACGCGGATGGGATGGATTTTTATTTGATAAGGGACGTATGTTTTTGGGTATTTTGATGGAGCTTTTAAAGGGCAATGAAGGATGGTAGCCAATAATGGGTTGGGAGGTATGCTTTGGCTGCAAAGGCGAAAAAACAACGGGCTTATAATAATGATTGCCATGCCGAACGAAACCAATAAAGATAAGCCGTGGCGATTGTGAATAGCATACCAAAGCAAAGGAAAGCGCTGCTAGAAAATAAAGACATTATTTATAAATATTTTTTGGTAAGTGTAAGGGGGAAGGGTATTTTTGGAGGGGGGGAGATTTATATAAGAAACCTGAACCTTAAACTAATTCTGGAATTGGGTTTTTATGAAAGATATAATTTAAACAAACCAAAACATTGCAAGTAATAAATGGCAATCAAAAAATCTGAATTATACAGTTCACTGTGGGCAAGTTGCGACAAGTTGAGGGGCTCAATGGAACCAAGCCAATACAAAGATTATGTATTGGTATTGCTGTTCGTGAAGTATGTGAGTGACAAATATGCAAACGACCCCAATGGTTTAATTAAAATTCCTGTTGGTGGTGGTTTTAGGGATATGCAAGCCTTAAAAGGACAAAAGGATATTGGCGAAAAAATAGATGTTGCCATCAGTGCATTAGCAAAGGAAAACGATTTAATCAATGTAATTGATGTTATCAGTTTTCAAGATGAAGAGAAACTGGGTAAGGGCAAAGAAATGGTGGACAAGCTCACCGACTTGATTACCATTTTTGAAAATCCTGCTTTAGACTTTAGTAAAAACCGAGCAGAAGGCGATGATATTTTGGGCGATGCCTACGAATATTTGATGCGACACTTTGCTTCGGAAAGTGGCAAGAGCAAAGGTGAGTTTTATACCCCAGCCGAAGTAAGTCGTGTGTTGGCAAAAGTGATTGGTGTAAAAAAAGTTACCAAAGAAAAGCAAACCATTTATGACCCAACCTGTGGTTCTGGTTCGCTGTTGCTGAAGGTAGCCGAAGAAGCCGAAACCAAAGTGAATTTATACGGACAGGAAAAAACAGTGGTAACTGCTGCCTTGGCTCGTATGAATATGATTTTGCACAACAACCCAGAAGCGGTTATTGAAAAAGGACAAAGCACGCTTTCTAATCCATTGCATTATATTAAAGAGACTGGAGCATTAAAGACTTTCGATTTTGTGGTGGCTAATCCACCTTTCTCATCCAAAAACTGGACAGATGGTTTTGATCCTGCCAATGATATTTATAACCGTTTTGATATCGAGAAAATACCGCCTGCTAAAAATGGCGATTATGCTTTTTTGTTGCACATTATTAAATCACTTAAAAGTACGGGCAAAGGAGCTTGTATATTACCTCATGGTGTGTTGTTTCGTGGCAATGTTGAAAGTGAAATTCGCAAAAGCCTGATTGAAAAAGGTTACATCAAGGGCATTATAGGTTTGCCAGCCAACTTGTTTTACGGCACGGGTATTCCTGCCTGTGTGATTGTAATTGATATGGAGAATGCTGAAGCCACCAAAGACCTTTCGGAAGACGAAAGAGGCATTTTTATGGTTGATGCAAGCAAAGGTTTTATCAAAGACGGTAACAAAAACCGTTTGCGTGAACAAGACATTCACAAAATAACCGATATTTTTAACAAGCAAATTGAAGTACCCAAGTTCAGCCGATTTGTTTCGTTCAAAGAAATAAGCGACCCGAAAAACGATTTCAATCTCAACATTCCCCGATACATTGACAGCCAGGAGATAGAAGATATACAAGACATTGAAGCCCATTTATTAGGAGGCATCCCCGATGCCGATATTGAAGCGTTAAACGAATATTGGGAAGTGTACCAAACACTGAAAGGCGAATTGTTTGCTGGCAGTAAACGTAAAGGATACAGCCAACTCAAAATCACTAAAGACAACATCAAACAAACCATTTTCAATCATCATGAATTTGTAACCTTCAGTAATGAAATGGACAACTTATTTGCCGATTGGAAAAAACGCAACACAGTTTTCTTAAAAGCTTTAACCGCTGGGATTAAACCTAAACAAACCATTCACAGCATTTCGGAAGATGTATTGCATACTTACACAGGCAAAGCCTTGATGGATAAATACGATGTGTACCAACATTTGATGAATTACTGGAACGACACCATGCAAGACGATTGTTATTTGATAGCTGTGGATGACTGGAAAGCTGAACCCTACCGCATTTTGGTAAAGAACAAAGCAGGCAAAGAAACCGACAAAGGTTGGGATTGTGATTTGGTACCCAAGGCCTTGGTAATTGACCGTTACTTTTTAACCGAAAAAAAAGCCATTCAGAAATTAGAAGTTGAAAGGGAAACCGTTGCCACCACAATGCAGGAACTGGAAGAAGAACACAGCGGAGATGAAGGATATTTCTCTGGTTACGACAAGGTGAATAAAGCCATTGTGCAAAAGCATTTGAAAGAAATCTTGGCAAGTAAACCAAAAGCGAAGAAACTTGGAGCCGATGGCGGAAATTCCGATGCGAGGCTATCGGGAAAACATTTCCCCTTGGCTGCCGAAGCCGAAACGGCTTATGGCGAACAAGCCGTATTGGAACAATACCTTGAACTGACAGAGCAACAAACCGAGCTAAATAAAAAGATAAAAGAAGCCGAAGCCGAGTTGGATAAAAAAACATTGGCACGATACAAAACACTTACCGAAACCGAAATAAAACAATTGGTAGTGGACGATAAATGGATGGCAAGCATAGAACGTAGTGTAAAGACAGAAATGGAACGCATTAGTCAACGCCTTACCCAACGCATAAAAGAACTGGCAGAACGCTACGAAACACCGCTACCAAAACAAACTACCGATGTTGCAGAATTAGAAGAAAAAGTAAATGCTCACCTTCAAAAAATTGGATTTGTATGGAGCTAGAAAACGGAAACGCTATTTTATTCTCAGAAATTTGCAAACTAGTAGAGGAAGCAAGAACGCTTGTAGCATCCACTGCCAATAAAACAATAACGCTTTTGTATTGGAAAATTGGGGAACGTATTAACAATGAATTACTACAAGGTAAAAGGGCTGAATACGGCAAACAAATTGTGTCGCAACTGGCGACACAATTACAACAGCAGTATGGCAACCGTGGATTTCAGGAAAGGAACATCAGAAGAATGATGCAGTTTGCCGAACTTTTTCCAGATTTTCAAATTGTGTCGCAGGCTGCGACCAAATTAAGCTGGTCGCATTTTATAGAACTTTTATCATTGAAAGAAAAAGTAAAAAGAGATTTTTACCTCACTATGGCAAGCAACGAAACTTGGGGAAGAGAGACATTGCGGCATAAAATTGATGGAATGCTTTACGAACGAACCCTGATAACCAGTAAACCAGAAGCGTTAATCAAAATAGAATTAGAGAAAATGCAAACAGGTGAAAACTATTCGCCTGACTTGGTTTTCAAAAGTCCTTACTTTCTTGATTTTACAGGACTGAAAGGAATGTACAGCGAAAAAAACCTTGAAGACAACCTGATAATATCACTGGAACAGTTTATTATGGAATTGGGTGTTGGGTTTACCTTTGTAGAACGCCAAAAACGAATGATTATTGATGGCGAAGATTTTTACCTCGATTTATTGTTTTATCACCGTAAACTCAAACGCTTAATTGCCATTGAACTGAAATTGGGCAAATTTAAAGCTGCCGACAAAGGGCAAATGGAGCTTTACTTGCGTTGGCTCGACAAATACGAAAAACAAACAGGCGAAGAAACACCACTAGGATTGATACTTTGTGCCGAAGGCGGACACGAGCAAATAGAACTTTTGCAACTCGAAAACGCAGGTATAAAAGTAGCCGAATACCTTACCGAATTGCCCGACAAAGAACTGCTGAAACAAAAACTCCACAAAGAAATAGAACTAAAACGAGCTTTGTGGCAAAACAGAAAGGAGGAAGATAATGACTGAAATAAAGATAGGCTATAAACATACTGAAGTTGGTTTAATTCCGAGTGATTGGGATTTAAAAGAATTTGTTGAAGTGATGGATGGCTTTTCAAGTGGTCAAACTCCATATCGAGCTATTCCTGAATTTTACAAAGGCGATATTCCTTGGATAACAAGTGGTGAATTGAATTACAATGTGATAACTGACACAATTGAGAAAATTACAATAGAAGGTACAAGAGAAGCCAATTTGAAAATGATACCAAAAGGTACTTTTCTTTTTGCTATTACTGGTCTGGAAGCAGCAGGAACAAGAGGAAGTTGTGCCATTACGGGAATTGAAGCAACAACCAATCAGTCTTGTATGGCTTTATATCCTAAAAAAGGATTGTTGATTACACCATACTTGTATCATTATTATGTTCGATATGGAAATGAATTGGCTTTTAAATATTGTCAGGGAACAAAGCAACAAAGTTACACTGGTGGAATTGCGAAGAAATTACCAATCATAGTCCCACCAACAATAGCCGAACAAATCGCCATAGCCACCGCCCTATCCGATGCTGATGCCTTGATAAGCAGTTTAGAAAAACTCATTGCCAAAAAACGCAACATCAAGCAAGGGGCTATGCAAAAACTACTACAACCAAAAGAGGGTTGGGAGGTGAAGAAGTTGGGGGAGATTGCAGAGATATATCAACCGCAAACAATTTCACAAGATGTATTCATTGATGATGGTTATTTAGTTTATGGTGCAAATGGTGTTGTTGGAAAATATCATTTGTTCAACCACAATACTTGGCAGACAACTATTACGTGCAGAGGTTCAACTTGTGGGACTGTAAATAGAACAGTAGGTAAATCTTGGATTACGGGCAATGCAATGGTTATGAATGTTGATAACAATAGGAAAATCGATAAACTGTTTTTCTATTACATTTTAACAAAACAAGATTTTAACCAATGCATTACTGGTTCTGGACAACCACAAATTGTTCGCACTCCATTATTTGATTTCAATATAACAATCCCTAGAACCATAGATGAACAAGAAGAAATTGCTACCATCCTTTCCGATATGGACGACGAAATAAACGCATTAGAAATCAAATTGGAAAAATACCGAAACATAAAATTGGGAATGATGCAAAATTTATTAACTGGTAAAATACGGTTGGTATAATGAGAAGCTATTTCTATAGAATGCAAATGAAGGCTGGCAAAGATGGCAACAGAATTGCTGAAAATATGCTTAACCAAGGCCTTATTACCGCTGACATTGACTTTGCAGGTGAGCAATTTAACCATCTTAAAAAAGGCGACATCATTTTAATTCATAAAGGAGCCTTTCCTATTTCATTAGTAAAAGTAAAAAGCAAAGTAGATGAAGATAAATTGTCTGATGCAAGTTTTGGAATTGACTATGAAGTTGAAGTATTGAGTGAGTACGGTCAACTCACAGAACAAGAACAAAAAACAGTTGATTTGTGGGGGAAATCACCTCCAACAGGAACTTTTTTCAAAATCAATTCAGGCAACAATACCTTCAACCGAATAAATACTTGGTATAAAATCATTACAAACGAAAGAGAGATGAATAGTTTATATGAACTTTTAGATTATAAGAAACAAATTATTTTGCAAGGACCTCCGGGAACGGGAAAAACAAGAGAAGCTAAAGAAATAGCAAATAATTTAACCATACCCCAACTTGAAATTTCAAATTTGATGGTTAAGGATAATGTAAAACTTGGAGCTGTTATTAAAACAGTATCACAAGGCAAAACTTTTACAGTAAAAAATGTAACCAATGATAAAATTAAAATAGAACCAAATGGTGCCAAACATGAATACGATATTTCGATTATCGATATAATCGAATGTATAAAAAATGGTGGATACAATAAACCTGTTAAAGAAAATGATGCAAAAGGAACAGGTACTTACAAAGTGGCTTTGTCAAAATATGTTTTTGATGCAATTGAGCAAAAAAATCCATATTCAAAACTCATTCAGTTTCACCCTGCCTTTTCATACGAAGACTTTGTGAGAGGCATTGTAGCCGAAAGCAAAGGCACACAAATAGATTACGTAACAAAAAATAAAGTCCTAGCAAAGTTTGCAAAAGATGCTTGTACAAACTGGAAGGCATCAACCGAACCCAAAGAAAAGGTGGCTAAAGAAACTTGGGTGCAAGAAACCTTAGAAGATTTCAGAGATTTTCTTTCCGAAGAAATTGAAGATAAAGATGAAAAGCTAATGATTACTGGTAAGGTGTATATTAATCGCATTACAGAGAATAGCATTCGATATAATTCTGATGCTTGGGAAGTGGATGGTGGTGTTCCCAATTCGGATATTATAAAAATGTACTTGGCTGATACTATCACAAGAAGGCAAATTAAGGATAATCCTGAATTGACCAAGACCGCGAAGAGTTTATCAACTTATTGGCTTGAAATTCTAAAACTCTTTAAAAAATACATTGCAGATAACAACTTGAAGCCTGTTGAAACTACTACTACTATCGAAGAAAAGAAATATGTTTTAATAATAGACGAAATAAACAGAGCCAATCTGCCTGCTGTATTAGGTGAATTGATTTACGCTTTGGAATACCGTGGCGAAAAGGTAGAAAGTATGTACCCAATTGATGATGACAATACTCTCATAATTCCACCTAATTTATACATCATTGGAACAATGAACACTTCCGACCGAAGTGTGGGGCATATTGATTACGCTATTCGGAGACGTTTTGCATTTATTGATGATG
>JANPHE010000244.1:0-29959 GCA_031424295.1 Segetibacter sp.
CCTGCAAAATACCCCTACATCTGATAACGCAGGGTCTCATGCTACAGCACAAAGGCTATTCTATGAAGACCCCGCTTTGACAAGACTGAACCCCCACTTGCGTGTAGGTGCTTTTATGCCTTCGCCCTTCTTTTTCTGCGCGTCTATTTTGCATATTTCAGTCTGTTGTTTTTAAGGTCAAGCACAACCTTGAAACTATTAAAAAAGTCAAAGCCGATAATACCGTCTGTTCCGCCTAACATTAATGTCATTTGTAGCAGTGCCGGTAAGTTTCCATATTTCACAACGAATTTGTTATCACCGAAAACTGTCGAAATTTCAAAGCATTCAGTTTGAAATTTACCTACTCCTGGATAAAAGTCTTCATCAGTTCCAACGCTTTCATAGTTACTTGTCAAGCGGTCCGATAAATATGAAAGTTTTGCTCCTGTGTCTAAAAAGAATTTTAATTCTTGGTTATCAACTGTCATTTTAATTATCGGTATTCCCATAAAATTTGAAATGTCCACTTGAGTTCCTTTAATGTCAATTTCCTGTTTACTGAACTCAATTAATTGATTTTGATAGTCTAAAAGGATTTTGTATTCGGATAAAATATCGGCTCCAAGCAAAGTTGTTATTTCTGCTCCAAGCATATCAGTAATTTTTGAAACGGTCAAACCCATATAGTTTGTTGAACATCTGAAACTTTCTGAACAGAAATTTAAACTGTCTGAAGCGTGAATGGTTGAGGGTGCTCCTGTGTCAATTAATATTCTATTCTCACCGTCATTGATAATCGGGTGTCCTTTGAATAGCTGTATTTGAAATTGTTTCATTGCCTTTTGTATAGTTTGTATGTTGAACCTGTTGAATTGAATTGTGGAAACGATTTTAAGGTGTCATTGAACCCATTTTCAATTAGTAGTTTGTCAAGGGTGCTGATTTCCCAATATCTTATTTTAAATTCATCTTGATAGCTAAATTCTTGTCCGTTGAAAATGCCACTACATTGTTCCTTATATGTATAAATGTCGTTTTCGTTGTTGCTTGTTAATTCTACAAGTCGTCTAAAGGTGTTTGTGTCAATATTGGTCAAACGACCTGCGTTAAAAAAAACTGTATTGGGTAAATCAAAAAAGAAATATCCGTTTTGGTTAATATGCTTACAAATATTCTCTATGTTTTTAGAAAGTTCAACTTCGGTAATTGAATAACTTAAAACGGTAAAAAGTGCGATTGCCAAATCTGCTTTCCCATTCTCATATTCTGAAATTGAACAGTTATGAATTTCTATTTTAGAATTTTGTCCATCTAACTTCCTTTTAAAGTCATTTACCATTCCAATGCTTTTCTCAACAGCTATTACATTGTATCCTTGTTCTGTCAAAGGAAACGAAAGTCTGCCTGTTCCCGCTCCAAAGTCAAGAATTGTTCCTTTTGGCAAAATTTGCTTTATTCTATTGAGGGTTTCTTTTGTCAAGTTGCTGTAAAAACTTCCAAAAGTCTGTTCGTAAACAAAGTCGTAATATGTTCCCCAATTGTCGTGTGGTTGTTTCATTGTTGTCTGTCTTTTAGGGTGAGGCACATCGGTTTGCAGCTACCCGAAGGGCGGGAGTTTTACCACAAAACTTGATTTGAAAAACTAATGTTTGATTAACCACAAAACTGTCTTTTGAACACGAAACCCCGCCTTTTGGGTAGGTGCTGTTAGCGGCAGAAGTTTTGATTTTAATCATATGTTATGTATTCATTTTTATTTGAATCGTATTTATAAACCCTTTTGCATTCTGGACAGATATTATTATTATTTAAAGCTGTGTTGCAATTACCACAAATGATATATGGGGAGTTAAAACGTCCTTTAAAAGTTGGTCTTATATTTTTCATGTCATCTTTTTCTAAATAAACTGTTTTATACTTAACCTTTTCTACCTCGACATCCTTTAAAACCTCTTTTACTATGGTTACAAATTCCTTTTCAGGAGGCAAAATATATTTATCGGCTTGTTTTAATAATAATTTAAACTCGTCAGAAAATTGCTCGCAAATAAGTTGATCATCCTCCATTATGATTACATTTTCCCTTTTATTTCTATTACTAGCCATATAAGTCCAATTGTACGATCCTGTTATTACAGTCTTAACATCTATTACACAAAATTTATGATGATGATCATCCCAGAATATTTGTCCTCCTGCTTTAATAAATTTTATAAAATCAGTCTGTTCATTTTGGTTTATTTTATCTTGAACTAAAATAATCTGAACTGTTACACCATCTTCTGCTTTTTTTTGCAATATATTCCAAAGTGTCTGATCTGTAATCCAAGCTACAGCAACGAAAATATTATACTTTGCTTTATTGACAGAGTTGGCTATTTGTTTCTGTATGTCTTCAAAGTGTGCAATTACTTTCATTTGTTCATTTTTTAACTTTTACAGCTAACCAGCCTTTACCCGCTATAAAACCTCGCTTATACACCCAAAACAGGGTAGATTGGCGAAGTTTTGTTTCGCATTATTAATTCAATAATAATTATTAATTTGTTATTAATCATCAAATGGACTTTTAATTTTTTTACCCATTTTGCAATCTTCAATATTACCTGTTGGTTAGGTTGGTTTGCAGGCGATAGCACACTTGTTGAAAAAAACTACCTGATAAAAATTGGAATGGCTTCAAAAAGCAGGTTTGGGCTTAGTGGGTGTCGTTCAAGTGAATAATATTTCGTCCGCGTGGGGTCTCCTGAAAGGGACCCTGCGCTTTTGCTTCAGAAAACGCAGACTTTGCTTTTAAAATAAATACCAATGTTTATATTTGTTTATTGACAGTGGTTTTTCACAGACTGCTGTTAGCTGTAATGTTCCGAAAGCTATTGATCACCTAATAATTATAACATGAACAAATCAGCCAAATCTCTTTATTATTTTGGGTTTTATGTTTTGTTGACAGGAATAATTATTTGCATTATTCCGGACAAATTTATATCGCTTCTTCAGTTGCCTGAAATTCCAACCACGTGGGCAAGAGTAATAGGGTTACTTGTAATTATAATTGGAAGCTATGATATACTTAATGGCCTAAATAATGTAAAGCCGCTTATTAAAGCTTCCATTTATTTACGCACTCTCTTTTTCATTGGAATATTGATATTATATATTTCTGGGCAAATGACAAAAGAAATCCTACCGCTCGGAATTATTGATTTATTGGGTGCCATATGGACAGCACTTTCACTTAAAAAAGAACCATAAATATTTACGCCCTTGCAGCTTCTTCACCTGCAAACTTTACTACCCAACAGACTGTTGGTGTAAAACCCCAACAACGGTAGAAATGTTGATAAGCTATTAAAGATCTAATGTTCACCAAATAGCTAACGACAGCCATCTTCATTAACGACGCAGGGAAAATACCACGAATGTGCAGTAAAGCGAATCCTCCTCCGTCAACGTGCCAACACAAATTTTAAAAACAGCTTTTCAAAACACCTATCAACAAAAAAATCCCTCCGATTTTGCGGAGGGATGAATACCTGCGGTAAGCAGGCTACAACACTAAAAATAAACGTGGACCAGTCACCAACCGAGCAGATTGTTTAGAGTTGGAAGATTGAAGTAGAATATTACATTCAAAATAAAAATCCATACCCGAAACCAATAGCTTATTAATCTGGTTTTTTACCGTCTAAAAATGTATTGATAGAGCTGATTTGCCCTTTATCATTTTCATCGGGTTTTACTGTGTATTTGCTATAAAAATTTTCTACAGAAGTAAGTGTATTGCCAAACAACTCCATGTTGCGACGGATGTAGGCCGGTACATTATCAAACTCTGTGTTTGCCTCCGCAGCGTTTATATTAAAGGATAAGTTGCGCAATTTCTGTATCCTCTCTTGTGCCCTGCGTTTTTGATCTTCTACATCGTCAAGCATTGCATGATCCTCTGTAGATGACGGTTTTACAAAGTGCTGATTTTGCTGAACCACATCCGCCGCTTCCGGAGTTTCATCCTTCATTACCAGCTTCATCTCAAGCTCCGGTAGCTCTTCGATGGGTGCCGGAGAAGCATTTGCATCCATAGGATTGGAAACTATTTTAGTCTCGATCTTGGGTTCTGCATAAATATTGGAAGGCCTTGAAAGAAAATTATTATGTGCAAGAGTAGGATTATTTTGAATAACAGGGTCAGATTGTTTATACACAGGCTGAGGTTCAGGTTGTTTAATCTCAGGTTGCAACTCAAACCGGTAAACGGGCCCTTCTGTTGTCTGTTCTACAGTTGGCTCTTGTGCTACAGGTGCAGGGGTAGCATCATGATAAAATGCAGGTTGAATAACCGCAGGTGCCGTAGCAGGCATTTCAGTTAAAACAGGCGCATAAGGATCTTTATCCTCAAGCGCCAACGAAGGTTGTATATAGGACTTTTTTTCTTCTGCTACAGCAGTATACAAAGGCATTACAATCTTCTCTTCTACCTTCTTAACCTCTTTAGGCTTTTCAGCCATTTTGAATGGATCTTTGTGCTCAAAACCGGTGGCAATAATGGTAACGCCCAATTTTGTTCCGAGTGTTTCATCAAATCCAATTCCTTTTATCACATCAGCTTCATCCCCGGCTTCCTGGCGCAGATAACTCATGATGATGTCTTCTTCATCCATCGTAATCTCATGATCACCTTCGGAAGAGGTAATATTTACCAGAATCCACTTAGCGCCTCTGATTTCGCTGTCGTTGAGCAATGGAGAATTAACTGCATCTTCAATAGCCCGTTGTGCACGATCTTCACCTTCAGCAGTAGCACTTCCCAATATGGCAACACCACCATTGCGCATCACTGTACATACATCAGCAAAATCAACATTGATTTGTCCGTTGCTGGTGATTACATCAGTTATACATTTAGCAGCAGTAGCCAAAATATCATCGGCCTTGCTGAATGCTTCTCTTACTTTAAGGTTGCCATATTGGTGGCGCAATTTATCATTGCTAACCACTAATAGCGTATCTACATTTTCCCTCAATGCCTGAATACCTGCCTCCGCATGACGCATACGCTTAGGACCTTCATTTGTAAAAGGAGTACTTACAATGCCTACAGTCAGCACACCAAGATCTTTGCATATTTTTGCAATGATAGGCGCACCACCTGTACCGGTTCCACCACCCATTCCGGCGGTAATAAAAGCCATCTTTGTATTCACTTCAAGAATACGTTTTATTTCTTCAAGGCTTTCTTCGGTAGCCTGTTTCCCTATTTCAGGATTTGCTCCGGCACCAAGCCCTTGTGTTAGGTGTGGCCCTAGCTGAATTTTGTTTGGAACTTTACTGTTCGCTAATGCCTGCGCATCAGTGTTACAGATAATGAAATCAACCTGGTCAATGGATTGACCATACATGTGATTGACGGCATTTCCACCACCACCCCCTACACCTATCACTTTGAGGATAGATGATTTCTGCTTAGGAAGATCAAAGTGAATCATAATTGGAAAATTGAATGTTTATGGATTAGTGTTTCTAATATTTTTATTAAGTTAAGAGGCTCCCTTTCGTTACCAATCATTTTTATCAACTCATTGAAAAAGTGAGCCTTCTTGTTTACAAATCTTTATCTCCCTCTTCTTTGAATAGTTCCAGTAAATTGTTTTTAAACTTGTCCCAAAACTTTTGCATACTCTTTCTACTTTTTGTATTTACAGTTTTATCTTCCACTTCTTCAAATACTGGCTCAAGCGGTTTCATATCCGATTCGTTGCCGTTGACCAATGTCTCTGGTACAATTACCTTTTTGAATGACTTTTCAAATTCTTTGTACTTGTGCTCGTAGTCGCTGTATCCTTTCAGAATAAGACCAATACAAGTGCTGTACATAGGCTTCTTTAGTTCATCAATATGGTTGGCCGCCAGGTGACCGTTAGGAAATCCTATTCTTGCATACAAGCCGGTGGAATACTCGGTCAACTGTATCAGGTGCTTCAACTGAGAACCACCACCTGTCAGAATTATTCCTCCATTGAGGACACGTGTATCCAAACCAACCTGCTTTAGATGATAGGTAACAAAATCAAGTATTTCACCCATTCTTGCCTGGATAATATTGGCAAGGTTCTTTACACTGATCTCTTTTGCGGGCATTCCGTTCATTCCCGGAATAGTAATGTAAGCATTTGATTTTGCTTCATCAGCCAGGGCACTACCAAACTGAACCTTCATGGCCTCTGCCTGTTGCTTCAATACACCCAGGCCAGTTTTGATATCGTTGGTAATGTTTTCTCCGCCAAAAGGAATAACAGCAGTATGCTTCAATATACCTTCGTAGAAAACGGCAAGGTCGCTGGTACCACCTCCAATGTCCAGGATGGCTACACCTGCTTCCATATCCAATTCGCTCATTACGGCAGCTGCAGAAGCCAATGGTTGCAAAACAAGATCTTTTGTTTTAAGACCACTCTTGTCTACTGCACGATTGATGTTTCGGATGGCATTTCTATCACCGGTGATGATGTGGAAATTGGCGCCAACCTTTACTCCGTTGTATCCGATCGGGTTGGGTATGTTGGGAATATTATCTACTGTAAATTCTTGTGGAATGACGTCAATGATCTGGTCACCTGCCGGAATAAATGTCTTGCGTTGGTTATCTATCAACTGCTCAATTTCAGCCATGGTAATTTCGTTCTCAGAATCCTGACGAACGATATCACCTCTTGTCTGTAAGCTTTTGATATGATGACCTGCTATACCAACATATACTTCACTGATTTCCAGATCCGGATTGGTTTCATAGCAATTCTTTAAGGCCAATTGAATAGCCTTAATGGTTTGTTCGATGTTCAGAACTTGTCCATGCTGAACACCTGTACTGTTGGCTCTTCCAAAGCCAAGAATTTCCAGTTTGCCATGTTCATTTTTACGCCCGGCAATGGCAGCAATTTTGGTGGTGCCTATGTCGAGTCCTACGATGATGGGTGCTTCATTGACGTTCATAATATTTGTGTTTTGATGTTCGGATAAGATTTGTTTTTATTACTAATTTGTTATGTTGAATTGTTTATGACTACAGTTGCTTTTTCATTACTGCTTTTGGTTTTGTTTCATCATTTTTTAGTTTTGCAGCTTTTACTGCCTGTTGTTGTTTTTGAACAACCGGCTTTGCTGCTGCTTTGGCTACCATCGCTTTTACAATCGCAGCCTGCACTTCTGCTGCTTTGGCTTTTGCTACTGCCTTGTCTACCTTGTTTTCATCAGCCCCAGTTTTCTTTTTATCTACAATCAAGGGTTTTACTACTGGTATAATATTATTCTGTTTTGCAGTAGCAATTGTGTCCTTCATTACCGGTTTTTCACTCGGGACAGATTTATTGCTATCTAATAATTCCTTGTCTTTTGCCATCATATTATCAAGCAATTGTTGTGCTTTGGCCGTATCTACAATAGTTGGCATGCTACCTTTAAATGTCGCTACCACTTGTCCATCAAACTGAACATCCAGCTTATCATATTTTTCAAAACCAACCTTAGCCCACACCTGTTTGTAAAAGCTAAATAACCTATCGAACTTTTGTTCGTAATCGCCGCCTTTACCCAGGACTACTACATGATTGCCTATCGTTGGAATCATTTCAAATCCATTGGGCGTGATGTCTATTTGCGCCACCTGTGCTTTCCAAAAATCATCTGCCTGAATAAACATGGCAAGGTCTTTTACATCAGCCAATAACTGGCTGTCTGGCTTAGACAATACCTGTCTATCAGATGGAAAGCTTGTAAACATGGGTATCCTTGCGCTTAGCTTTTCACTCAGTGGCAGTTTTCTGCAAACACTGTCTATATAAAAAGAACTTCCTCCTGATGTAAATATTCTTGCTACCGGCTCCTTTTCTTCTATCCTAATCTGTAGTACCTGTTTGTTATCAAAAAACAATTCTGCATTATTAACCCATCTGTCTTTTTCAAGTCTTCCTTCCAATAGCTTCAAGTTTACATTTGCCATCTCCCGTCCTATCACTGCTCCATCTGTATTCACAATAGCCAATACTTCTTTTTCATCTATAAAAAAATTGGTGCCATCCCCATTAAAAACCACATCTACACCCACACACCATTTATTGTTCTTTTTGTACACAGCTGCTACAAGCAATACAATAGTGCCAGCTCCAAGCAAAGCCCACATGGTAGTTCGCCATCTATTTTTCCAAACTTGCTGCATACTATCGCTCTAAGAAACCAATAAGTTTTTTACTTTGTTTACCATTACATCAATGTCACCCGCACCTGCCATCACCAATAGTTCCGGTTTTTCTTTTTCTACCCAATTCAATAATTCTTCCTTACTCAACACCTTTACTTTCTTCATCTTCATTCGTTCAATTATCATGTCACTATTCACCCCTTCCATTGGAAGTTCTCTTGCCGGATAGATTGGAAGAATAATTACCTCATCACATTTATCCAACACCTCGGCAAATCCATCTGCCTGGTCTTTTGTTCTACTATACAGATGCGGTTGAAAAACAATCGCCAGCTTCTGTTTAAAAAGACTTCGCACACCGGTTATTAATGCCCTTAGTTCCTCTGGATGATGCGCATAGTCATCAATTAATACATGCCGAGCATTCTTCAGTGCATATTCAAACCTTCTCCTTACCCCCTTAAATGCTTCTACCGCAGCCCTTATTTTCTGCTCATCTATTTTCAAATATTTCGCCACAGCCACTGCAGCTATTACGTTTTCAATATTGTGCAATCCACCCATATGCATTGTCACATTTTCAATTGTCCACTGTCGCGCAATGATATCAAATACATAAGAACCATTGTCAACTTTCAAGTTACTTGCATAAACATCTGCATCCTTATTATCGAAGCTATATCGAATATGAGTAGCCGCTTTCAGTTCCGCATCTCTGCTCAATCCATATTTAGTTACAAGACATCCATTTGTTTTTACATTGTTCGAAAAATCTACAAATGCCTTTTCCACTTCTTCTTCGGTTCCATAAATGTCAAGGTGATCAGGATCCATCGAAGTAATCACCGCAACATCAGGAAACAATTTCAAAAAACTTCTGTCATATTCATCTGCCTCTACTACGCAAACATTGTTGTCGCTGCTCCAAAAATTGTTGTTGTAGTTAGCAGAAATACCACCCAAAAATGCATTGCACCCAAATCCTGAATGACGAAGTATATGTGCAATCATGGTACTCACCGTTGTTTTACCATGTGTACCGGCAACACATACGTTGAAAGTACTTTCAGTAATTAATTTTAGCACATCGCTCCGCTTTACTACCTTATAATTGTGCGATTTATAGAAAACCAATTCAGCATGACCAGAAGGAATTGCAGGTGTATAAACAACCAGATCAACCTGCTTTGGAATCTGCGTAATATCTTCATTGTAATGAATGTTGATTCCCTCTGCTTCCAATTGCCTGGTCAATTCCGTCGACGTTTTATCATACCCGCTTACATTCACTCCTTTCGAATGAAAGTACCTTGCAATTGCACTCATTCCAATTCCGCCAATACCAATGAAATAGAGTCTATTAACTGCCTCTTCAACTCCTAATAGAGCGTTGATATGAGAACTGCCAATATTTAATTCCTCATCTTTCATTTTATAACTTTCTCATTTATGCCATTCAATATTTGCTAAGCTTAGTTGGCTTTTGCTTCACTACAACTTTTTATTATTTCTTCTGCAATTAATTCATCAGCATTCACAATTGAAAGCTTAGAAATATTCACACTTAATTCTTTTTCCAACCGCTCATCCTCTGCAAGCGATATAGCCATTGCTACCAACTTCTCATTTGCCTCACTGTCCTTTACCATTAACGCAGCTTTCTTTTCAACCAGTGATCTTGCATTCACCGTTTGATGATCTTCTGCAGCCAAGGGAAATGGAACAAATATGGATGGTTTACCGGTCACACACAATTCAGTAACTGCCATTGCACCTGACCTGGAAATTACAATATCTGCTGCTGCATAACCCATTTCCATCTGTGTAATAAAATCATCCACCCAAATATTCTTGTGCCCTTTACCTTTTTCTTTAAAAATAGCACCAGTTGATTTTCCGGTCTGCCAAATCAATTGAAGATTGTGCGCATCAAAAGCATCAATCTTATTTGCAAGTGCTTCATTTATACTTTTTGCTCCCAGGCTACCTCCTACAGCCAGGATTGTTTTCTTTCCTACTTCAAGGTTAAAGAAGCGTATTGCCTCATCTTTGTTAATCTTAGATTGAACAATTGATTTCCTGACAGGATTGCCTGTAATTACAATTTTACTTTTTGGAAAAAATTTCTCCATTCCATCAGTTGCTACAAATATTTTCGTTGCATGCTTTCCCAACATCATATTGCTTTTGCCGGCAAAAGAATTGCTTTCGTGAATAAAAGTTGGAATGCCCATGTGTTGCGCATGTTTGAGCACAGGAAAGCTTGAATAACCTCCAACCCCAACAACAGCATCCGGCTTAAATTCACTTACAATCTTTCTTACCTGCAAATAGCTCTTTATGAGTTTGTAAGGCAACGAAATATTTTTTATCAAAGAACTTCTATTGAAACCTGCTATATCCAACCCCAAAATTTCATATCCAGCCTGGGGCACTTTTTCCATTTCCATTTTTCCGATTGCTCCTACAAAAAGGATCTCACTTTTTGGCTGCAATTTTCTCAACTCATTTGCTATGGCTATTGCAGGAAAAATATGTCCACCCGTTCCACCTCCTGCGATAATATATCTACCACTCTTCTGTCCTTCTATTCCACTTTTTTTATCATCGCTTATGTGCATTATATCGCCATTTCAGGTTTTGTTACTTTCTTTTTTATTCCTGCTTCCGCTATCGTTTTTGCATTTTCAGTATCATCATCTTTTGGTTTTTCTGATGATTGTATTTGTTCTCCTTCTGATTGTTCTACATTTCTAGCAACACTTAGAATAATTCCTATGGATGCACAGGTAAAAAGAAACGAACTCCCTCCCATACTTACCAAAGGCAAAGTGACCCCTGTTACCGGCACAAGATTTACTGCTACTGCCATATTTGCCATAGCTTGAATTACCAACGAAAAGCTGAGACCAAGTGCCAGAAATGCACCAAAAGCAAATGGACATTTCCTAAAGACTCTTATACATCGCAAAAGAAAAACCAGGTAAATAAATATGATAATGCCTCCGCCTATCAAACCATATTCCTCCAAAATAACTGCATAGATCATGTCTGAATATGGGTGAGGCATAAAGTTTTTTGCTTCACTATTTCCCGGACCAACACCAATAATTCCTCCTTTTGCTATGGCAATTTTAGCTTGTTGAACCTGGTAAGGCGTTTCATCCTGACTAGCATAAATAAAGTCCTGTACCCGATGAATCCATGTACCTATCCGACCATGCGATTTTATTTCAGATACCACTACGCTTTGTCCTGCAGGATTTACCTTGCCACCATCATAGGTGCCAACAGCTAAACTCACCAATAATAAAACCGGTATTAAGGCAATACCAATGGTACCAAGAATATGCTTGACACTAGTCCTGCCAATAAACATTAATAACAATCCTGTAGCACCGGTCAATAATGCCGTAGACAAGTTAGCAGGTGCTATCAGCATACAAATAATACCTAGCGGAACGATAAGCGGCAAATAACCTTTCTTAAAGTCTTTAATCACTTCTTGCTTTCGGCTAAGTTGTCTGCTCATGTACATAAACAGACCCAATTTTGCCAAATCGCTGGTTTGGAAAGTAAGATTAATTATAGGCAACCTAATCCAACGACTTCCATCATTTATAGTTGCGCCAAAAAAGTAAGTAAATACCATCAATGGTATAGAAAGCAAAAACAAATACAATGCTATTCTTGAATAAATAGTGTAGTTGATACGATGTGCAAAGTGAACAACAATAACACCAACCATAATAAATGCAAACTGCTTGAACAGGTAAATTTCTGTATTGCCTTTGTACATTTTATATGCCAATGAACCTGTAGCACTATAAACAACCAACAAAGACGTAACTGCAAGAAAAATTACAATACCCCAAATATACCGGTCCCCTTTCGTTCTTTTCAATAAGCCTCCGCTCACTGAATTAACATCAGGGAAATCAGAGAATTGCTTATCAAAAAATTGCTTCATTATTTGTAATTGTCTATTTTGTAATTGCTAAATTTTTTTATAACTCTTTTACTGCTTCTTTAAACTTCATGCCGCGCTCTTCATAGTTTTTAAACAAATCAAAACTTGAACAGGCAGGGCTCAACAATACTGCATCTCCTTTTACAGAGAGGCTGAACGCTGCTTTTACTGCATCCAATGCACTCGCTGTATCAACTATTACCTTTACTGTATCTTTAAATGCGGCATGAATTTTCTTATTATCAACTCCCATACATACAATTGCCTTCACCTTTGTCTTTACTAAATCTTCAATCAAAGAATAGTCATTGCCCTTATCAACTCCACCGAGTATCAGTATTGTTGGTTTATTTAGACTCTCTAATGCAAACCATGTACTGTTTACATTGGTTGCTTTACTGTCGTTATAAAACTCAATACCCCTTACGGTAGCTACAAACTCCATGCGATGTTCGAGGCTTTCGAAAGTAGTAACCGCTTCACGAATTTTTTCCTTTCGAATACCTAACGTTGCTGCTGCTATACCTGCCGCCATAGTATTGTGTTGATTGTGTTTCCCTTTGAGTGCAAAGTCGTAGATACTCATACTTACTCGTTCTTCCTGTATCCTCAGCATCATCTGGTCGCCTTTCACGTAGGCTCCTTTTTTAACTTCTTGTTTCATAGAAAAAGGCAATGGGTTAGTATGTAAGATTAATGTTTCCAATTTTTTTTCAATCACTTCGTCATCCAAATTGTAGATGAAATAATCATCTTCATTCTGATTCTCTATTATTCTGAACTTGCTGTTGATATAATTGTCAAATACATATTCATACCTGTCTAAATGATCTTCCGTAATATTCAACAGCACTGCTATATCCGGCTTAAAATCTTTTATATCATCCAACTGAAAAGAACTAATTTCTGCTACATAAACTTCTTTCGGATCCAAAGCCACCTGCTTTGCAAATGAGTATCCTATGTTACCCACCATTGCACAATCCAATGCTGCCACTTTACAGATATGGTAGAGTAAAGCTGTTGTTGTACTCTTTCCATTACTTCCGGTGATAGCCACCACTTTGCTTTTCCCCTTGTATCTAAAAGCCAATTCAATTTCACTGATCACCGGTATCCCTTTCGCTCTAATTTTCTTAACCAACTCATTCTTCTCTGCTATACCAGGACTCTTTACTATTTCATCAGCATTTAGAATTTCTTCTTCAGTATGCTTCCCTTCTTCAAAAACAATATCATTTTCAACAAGCTGACTTCTATACTTTTCACTTAGAAATCCACCATCACTCAAAAAAACATCAAATCCTTTTTGCTTAGCAAGTATAGCTGCACCAATACCACTTTCTCCGCCACCTAATACTACTATTCGTTTACGCTTCTCCATCTACGTCTTCTTATCTGATCTTTAATGACATAATTGAGAATATTACCAGTAATACGGTAATAATCCAAAACCTTGTTGCTATTTTACTTTCATGGTATCCCAACTTTTGATAGTGATGGTGAAGCGGACTCATTTTAAAAATCCTTCGCCCCTCCCCATACTTCTTTTTTGTGTATTTGAAATACGACACTTGTAATATCACACTCAGATTCTCTACCAGAAAAACACCACAAATAATTGGTATCAACAATTCTTTTCGGATAATAATAGCGAGCGATGCAATGATTCCACCCAAAGCAAGGCTCCCTGTATCGCCCATAAATACCTGGGCAGGATACGCATTATACCAAAGAAACCCTACACATGCCCCAATGAATGCACCTATGAAAATGCTCAACTCGCCAAGATTTGGGATGTACATAATGTTTAGATATTCTGCAAACCTGATATTGCCACTTACATATGCAAATATGCCAAGGCAAACACCAATAACTGCAGATACACCTGTACATAATCCATCTAACCCATCAGTAATATTTGCACCATTAGATACAGCTGTAATAATAAAAATGACAATCATTATATACAATATCCAAGTGTAAGGCTGTAACGAAGTCGGCAACAGTTTTGAATAATTAAATTCATGTGTTTTGATAAATGGAATAGTGGTTATGGGAGTCTTTACTCTTACATATCTGTGTACTTTTCCATCAAACATTCGTACTGTATCTGCAATCAGCCTTTCTCCTTTTCTTAAAATACTATCTGATGAGGACATAGCTACCGGCTGCGACATCACCTCCCGTTCTACCGTTACATTTTGATTAAAATATAAAGTAGCCCCCACTATAATTCCCAATACAACCTGTCCAAATATTTTAAACCTGCCTGCCAAACCATCGCTGTCACCTTTCTTATAGGTGATTCCTTTTTCCTTAGCCAATCGCTTTGACCTCAGCTTGAGGTAATCATCAATAAAACCAATAATCCCCAACCAAACTGTACAAAGCAACATCAACCTTATATATACTTTCTCAAGGTCGGCAAACAATAATGTAGGGATAATGATAGCCAAAATAATGATAATTCCACCCATTGTTGGTGTGCCTACCTTTTCCTTTTCGCCTGCCAAACCAAGATCTCTTACTGTTTCTCCAACTTGCTTCTTCAGCAATATCCGGATCAGCCTTTTTCCATAAACGGTGGTGATGAAAAGCGACAATAGCACAGCCATCAACACCCTGAAGGTGATGAACTGAAACAACCCGCTTCCGGGAAATTTCAATCCTGCTTTTGCCAACCACTCGTAAATAAAATAAAGCATCCTATTGTTCCTTCTTCTTTTATTATCAATTATTATTTTCCAAAAAGTTCAAACATTTCCTGCAACAACTGTTTGTCATCAAAAGGAAATTTAATACCGTTGATGTCCTGATATTTTTCATGACCCTTACCTGCTATCAACAAAATGTCTAATGGTTTAGCTAGGCTTACCGCCATCTTTATTGCCTCTTTTCTTTCGGGAATAGAAACAAACTTTCGCCTTGCAGCACTGCCCAAACCTTCCTCCATTTCCTTTAAAATCTGATTCGGATCTTCTGTTCTTGGATTATCACTGGTAAAGATGACTTTGTCACTCAGTTTACATGCCACATCACCCATCACCGGTCTTTTTGTTTTATCTCTATCGCCACCACATCCAACAACAGTTATTACCTGCTCATCTCCTTTTCTCAATTTCTTAATAGTCTCCAAAACATTCTCTAATGCATCGGGTGTATGGGCATAATCAACTATCCCAATAATGTTTGAATTGCTGATGGTATAATCAAATCTTCCCTCAGCACCCGTTAACATACTCAATGTTGTTAATGCTACATCAGGTTCTATTTGCAAACAAGTAGCTGCACCATAAACTGCCAACAGATTATAAGCATTAAATTCACCGATCAACCTGAAGTGGACTTCCTTTTCATTCACCGTCATCATGAGGCCGGTCAGGCTATTCTCCAAAATTTTCCCTTTGAATTCAGCAATCGTTTTCAGACTATAAAAATGCTTTTTTGATGATGTATTCTGTAGCATTACCTGCCCCCTCTTGTCATCTAAATTAGAAATAGAAAAAGCATCGCCGGGAAGATCATCAAAGAACTTTTTCTTTACTCTTATATATTCATCAAATGTTTTGTGATAGTCGAGATGATCATGTGATATATTGCTAAAAACACCGCCGGTAAAATGCACTCCTGCTACGCGATATTGGTGAACTGCATGGCTGCTCACTTCCATAAAGACATGGGTGCATCCTGCTTCCAACATTTGCTTGAGCAAAGCCTGAAGATTAATTGAATCTGGTGTGGTGTGCGTAGCAGGAATAATCGTTTCACCAACCTGATTCTGAACCGTACTGATAAGTCCACATTTGTATCCAAGCTTAGTAAACAATTTGAATAATAACGTAGCAATCGTTGTTTTACCATTGGTCCCTGTTACCCCTACAACTTTTAATTTTGTAGAAGGCTCTCCGTAGAAATGGTGCGCCATGTGGGCAACAGCTTCTGCAGAGCTATTTACTTGCAAATAAGTAACGCCTTCATTTATGAGTGCAGGCATTACTTCACATACGATAACTCTTGCACCTTTCTCTATTGCATTGCCAATAAAAGTGTGTCCATTTACGTTAGTACCATGGATAGCTACAAATACAGACCCATTGCTTACGTTTCGATTGTCAGTTTGGATGTCGAGCACTTCCAGATTCGTTTTGCCGGTAACTGCCTGCAAATGCACATTGTATAATATGTCTTGTAGTTTTGCCATATGCATCTCCTATCTCAGCGATAAGAAATTAGTTTAATTGTATGTTTATTATCTGACCTTTTTTAATTGTTTGTCCTGCTGTAATAGATTGCGATGCCACTTTACCTCTGCCTCTCGCAACTACTTTTAATCCTAAATTTTCGGATAGGTAAACAGCATCTTTTAAACCCATCCCAACGAGGCTTGGCATTTTATCGCTCTTAATTATCTGACTGCTTAACTCCGTACCATTGCCTTGTTTAAACAGTCTTCCATAACTGCCTTTTGCATCCGATTTTGAAATGCCAAGTTGCAATTGATCAGCTACCTGTTGTATATCTTTTGTATAACCGGCATAACTATAAAAACTGCTGTCCGTCTTTCTGAATGAACCAGTAAGGTTGTGATCAGTTTCACCAATTTTTAAATTGTAAATCTGATCAGCTATCTCTTTGAAAACTGGCCCTGCGATAGCTGCACCATAAAACACAGCAGCATGCGGCTTGTTTTTGATCACAACTACTATAGTGTACTGCGGATTATCTGCCGGAAAATAACCGGCAAAAGACGACTGATAAATCTTGTCATCATAACCACGGTTTCCATTTGCTACCAAAGCGGTTCCGGTCTTACCTGCTATTTTATATACGCTACTTGCCAGGGTTTTTCCGGTTCCATCAGTCACCACACCTTCCAGACATGCTTTTAATTGTTGAATAGTAAGCTTGCTGCAAATACTATCTTTAAGCACAACAGGTTCGTATGTTTTTATCGCTCTTCCATCTTCCCTTATTTCGTTTACCAAATAAGGCTTTACCATTTTACCATTGTTGGCAACTGCATTATAAACCGTAAGTGTTTGCAATGGTGTAATCAACAGGTTATAGCCGAAAGCCATCCACGGCAATGTTGTATTGCTCCAGTTAGGTGTACCTGGCTTGAAAATAGAAGGTCGAATTTCGCCTTTAAGATCAATACCCGTTAAAGTATCAAGCCTCAATTTCTTTATGTGATTAATAAACTGTTTCGGATTATTTACATAACCTGCCATTGCAATCTTTGCCATACCAACGTTGCTACTGTGTTCAAATGCCTGCTTTACTGTTACATTTCCCAACCCGTGCTTCTCACTATCATACACTGTTCTTCCATAAACCTGCCATGTGCCTCCATTTAAGTTTACAACAGTATTAAGGTCAATTTTTTTGTCCTCCAACAAAGACAACATGGTTACAAGTTTGAAAGTTGAACCAGGCTCAGTAGGCGTCATAGCATAGTTATAGTCCTCCCAATACAAACTATCTTTATTTTTTCCAAGGTTGGCTATGGCTTTTATTTTTCCAGTCTTTGTTTCCATTACAATTGCACAACCATGCTGCGCCTCATTTTTCACCATCATCTTCATTAAAGCATTTTCAGTTACATCCTGAATATTTACATCCAGCGTAGTGATTACATCTTTACCATTCTCAGGCTCTACTTCAAAATCGTCAACGGGAACACTTACACCGCCAGCTATATACCTTACTAACCTGCTACCTTTTGTACCTTGCAGGTAATCGTCGTAAGTAAGTTCAAGTCCTACCTTATTTTTATCTCTCAATAAACCAATGGTTCTATAAGCAAGTGTTTTATATGGATTAAGCCTGATGATTCTTTTATCAGGTATAAAACCACTTTTATTTCTGCCCAGCTTTACCAACGGAAATGTTTTTAATAGTTGATAATCATTAAATGATATTTTTCTTCTGAGTAACAGATATCTGTCTTTTTCTCTAAATCCTGTCTGCAATAAATATTTGTATTCAGCCTTGCTTCTATCTGCAAAAAGGTTTGACAAATACCAGCTTAACGAGTCTACGTTTTCTTTGAAACGCTTGCCGCTGTTTTCCCTCAATCCATCGGCCATGAAATCGATATAGATATCGAACTGAGGAATACTTGTACTCAGCATGCTTCCGTCTTCGCTGTAAATAGTCCCCCTTTCAGCATCCAGTTCTATGACCTTCAAATGGAGACTGTCACTCATACTGCGCCAATAACTACCTTGGGCTTGTTGTATATATACAGCTTTGCCAAGTATGCATGTGCCTACTATAGCCATCAGTATAAAGGCAAGGTAAACTCTCCACAATATGTCCTTCTTTACTTCCACTTATATTTCCCTAGTTTTTTTCTTCAGTTTTTCTTGTAATAAGACTAATCCTAAAAGGTGCGATGCTGTCTGTTGCCAAACCTAGCGGTGCAGAAGCTTTTGCTATTTCAGTTTCTCTACTCTTAAACATCATCTCACTTTTTAGTGTCTTATATTGATATTGCAAATCTTTCAGCTTTCTTGCAGTATCATTTATCTTTCTTATCCGATTATCAGCCATGTGCCCATTTGCTATATACACTACTGCTATAGCTGCCAAAAACAAGAAGAACGGAATATTTTTTATGGTCCAGCCATAATTGAAAATGTCGCCAAAAGCTTTGGCTGCCACGTTCTTTTTTTCTGTTTTGTTTTCTTGTGCCATTAATTCACGCTGTTATTTTTTCAATTCAAAAACATCGGTACGTCGCTCCTTTTCTTTATGCCCTTTTACTCTTCTGGTTATTTAATGCTTCTCATAGGTTAGCAACTATTGTTGAAGCCGGAACAACGCACTGATGATCAAACCTTGTCTTATTTTCTTCTTTAGAATATTTCCTTCCTATTTCACTTTTATTTTACTTCTATTTCAATCTGGTATTGAATCCAATTTTTCATTTCTTATAACATCTCTGCCACTCTTAACTTTGCACTCCTGCTTCTTGGGTTTCTTTTCAACTCTACCTCACCTGCCACTATTGGTTTTTTAGTTATCACTTTCAACTGGCTTTCTTTTCTGCTTGTCGAAAAAGGATTTTCATCCGCTTCTTCAAAACTTCCATTCTTAAAAAAATTCTTCACAATTCTATCTTCTATTGAATGAAAGGTGATGACTGCAATCCTTCCCCCACTCTTCATTACAGATGGCACCTGCGCCAACATTTCCTGCAATGCCATCATTTCCTCATTTACCTCAATTCTCAATGCCTGAAATACCTGAGCCCAATACTTGTTTGGATTACCTTTTACCACAGCATTCAACATCGACTTCAGTTGTGCTATCGTATGCAAAGGCAAATGAACCCGTTGGTTGACAATTTGTTTAGCCAATGTTTTTGAGTTGGTCACTTCACCAAATTGCTCAAACATTTTATGCAACTTTTGCTCAGAATACGTTTTCAGGATATGTGCAGCAGTTACTTCCTGTCGCTGATCCATCCTCATATCCAAAGGACCTTCGAACCTGGTTGAAAAGCCCCTTTCGCCTTCGTCAAACTGGTGGCTGCTGACACCCAAATCGGCTAAAATTCCGTCAACTTGCTGAAAGCCCTGCAATCGCAAAAACCGCTGCAAATGCCTGAAATTATTGGGAACAAAAACCACTCTTTCGTCTTTCGGCAGATTATTAATGGCATCTGCATCCTGGTCAAAGGCAATCAGTTTGCCCTTACTTCCTAATCTATCCAGCATTCCTTTGCTATGCCCACCGCCCCCAAATGTGCAGTCGACATATACGCCATCTTCCTTCACTTGTAAGGCATCCAATGTTTCGTGATACAAAACAGGTACATGATAAGGCTGAGAATGATTGACTGCTTTTTGGTCGTCTTTCATTTCCATTATTATTCGGTACCAGGTTTAGGAGCCATTACTTCCGAAGCCAGCTGACTAAATTCTTCCGGTGTCATGTCTTCAAAGAGCTTTTTGTATTTTCCAGCATTCCATATCTCAATCATATTTCCGGCAGATGCCAGAATAATGTCTTTCAACAGGTCTGCATATTCTTTTAGGGTTGGTGGTAATAAAAGCCTTCCCGCAGAATCAATATCCACTTCTGTTGCACCTCCAAGAAACTGTCGGCGAAATGCCCGAACTTTGGGATCAAAATCATTCAACGCCATTATTCTAGCCATGATCGGTTCCCAACTACTTTTTGGATACAGGTATAAATGCTTTTCCATTCCTCTGCAGAATACAAATGTGCTCTCCCCTTCTTTTAACTGCTTTTTGAAACCAGCAGGTAATAGAAAGCGACCTTTTGAGTCCAGCGTAGCTTCAAATTCACCAAGAAATTCGGGCATCGATGAGAAATTAGTACAGAATTACCACAAAATAACACTTTTTCCCACTTAGGAATCAAATATTATGATTTTCTTTTTATCCACACAAAAAAAATATTTAGAATCTAGTGGTACCAATAGTTTCAGCCTAAAATATGTAAAAAATTATGTGGAAAGGTGTGAATTACTGTTAATAACTACACTAAATAATGAAAATCAATTAATTAAAACCAAATTAACCGCTAAACAGACTTAGCATTTGAGAAATAATAGAAGCAGTTCACTTATTATTTTATCATCATAAACAACCTTTTTTATAGAAATCATGAATCCAAAGCAACTATCAATAGCAGCATTTACATATGATCTTCCGGAAGAAAAAATAGCTCGATACCCATTAGAAAAAAGAGATGCAAGTAAGTTGTTGGTGTATAAAAGTGGGGCAATTTCTTCTTCCAACTATAGCAATCTGGCAGATCATCTACCAAACGATGCTTTCCTTATTTTTAACAACACCAAAGTGGTAGAAGCCCGCTTACTTTTTAAGAAACCAACAGGAGGTGTTGTGGAAATATTTTGCCTTGAACCCCACGACCAATATTCGGATATTACTACTGCTATGCTTCAAAAAGGTGAGGTATATTGGAAATGCCTTGTTGGGGGTGCCAGCAAATGGAAACATGGGATGAAGCTTGAAAAAACAGTTGAATACAACTGCAGTAATATTGTAATGGAAGCAGGCATTGAAGATCGACAAAATGATTGTTTTATAATAAAAATGACCTGGCAGCCAAAAGAACTTGCATTTGCAGAAATTTTGCATGCGGCCGGGATTATTCCCTTGCCTCCTTATTTAAATAGAGAATCCGAATCGGAAGACAATAACAGATACCAAACGATTTACGCTAAGTTCGATGGATCGGTAGCTGCACCTACTGCAGGACTACACTTTACTGAAGATGTTTTTGAGCAATTAAATACCAAAGGAATCCAGTCCACATTTGTAACACTGCATGTTGGCGCTGGTACATTTAAACCCGTAAAAAGTGATACCATCGGTGACCACGAAATGCACTCCGAGTTCATAGATGTTTCTGTAGAAACTATACAAACAATAGCCAATCAAATAGACAAGCCAATTGTAGCTGTCGGCACTACCTCATTAAGAACAATCGAAACATTGTATTGGATGGGCGTAAAGGCACACCATTTGGCAAATGAAAACTTAACCAGGCTCGAAGACCTGGCTATTCATCAATGGGATGTTTACGAAATGGAAAAATCATGGCCAGCTTCTGTTGCTTTACAAGCATTATTAGAATGGATGAGCGTAAACAATATGAAGAGGCTGATAACTAAAACTCAAATCCTGATTGCGCCGGGTTATCAATTAAAAATAGCGAGTGGCATCATTACCAATTTTCATCAGCCAAACTCTACTTTATTGCTGCTGATAGCTGCCATAGTTGGTGATGATTGGAAAAGAATTTACCAGTATGCAATAGACCACGAATACAGGTTTTTGAGCTATGGTGACGGCAGTCTATTGTGGGCAAATAAACAGTGATCTTCCTGGGGAGATAAGGATGTCCTAAACTAAACGGCTTTGGGAATTTCAACAAGAAAACAACTCCCTTTGCCTAAGGTGCTTTCGACCTTTATTTTTCCTTTGTGAACATCTATTACGGTCTTTACATAACTCATTCCTAGACCAAAGCCTTTTACATTGTGTATGTTGCCGGTATGTGCACGGTAAAATTTCTCAAATACCCTGTTTACAGTTTCACGGTTCATTCCTATCCCATTGTCCTGCACTTTAATCTGGACATTTTTTCCATGCATAGCAGTGAAAATTTTGATCAATAAACCTTCCTTTGAATATTTGATGGCATTATCAACCAGGTTTGACAACATATTGGTAAAATGATTTTCATCAGCTAAAATCATATCAATTTTCGGATCCAAATGCAATTCTATTTTTCCTTGCTTATCTTCTATTTGTAGCTGGTAATTCTTTGAAATTCTTTCTACGATTTCGTTCACATTTACACGCTTCATGTTCAAGTTCAACTCTTGCTTATCCAACAAGGCTGCTTGTAGAATGGTCTCCACATGCCGATTCATTCGCTTATTTTCCTCTTTGATAATTCCACTGAAGTAATCCATTTTCTCAGGACTAGTTGCTACTTTTTCATTCCTGATAGCATCTATAGCCAGTGAAATAGTTGCCAATGGCGTTTTAAACTCATGGGTCATGTTGTTGATAAAATCTGTCTTGATTTCGCTTAGTTTCTTTTGTCTTACTAACGCACCAACTGTGACGCCAAAAGCTGTAAGAATGATAATACTAAACAGACTTGCTCCAACTATCATCCAGATCATGGATTGATATACTTGTAGCTTAACGGAAGGAATGATGAGAATTAGGTGTTCGAATGGTACCATCCCTTCTATATTACCGGCTCCTTCTGGCAATAAAGGAATGATAGTCCGCTTGATATTTTCTTCATCCAATGCTTCTTTGGCATATCCTTCCGATTGCATTTCTATATTGTAGGCATTTGAATTGCTGGTAATGGCAAATTCAAAATCAATTCCTTTCAATCCACGATCTTCGAAAGCATTGTGCAATTTTTCCCTGATTTCAAATGCTGAATAGTGTTGAGAGATAGTAGGCCTCAACATAGAAATACCCATATCTTCAGGCAGCAATCCAAGCGATTTTTTACGAGGAATTTTAAGGTAAGGCGCAGAGGAAGCATTTTGGCTAAGTTCTGTTGCCACTATCGTTGCCGCTTCTTCAGTCCGCTGCGTTAACTGAGCAAATCTTAGTGCTTTCATCTGTTGAAACCAACTTACCTGCAAGAGGATAATACCAATAAGTGACAAGGTAATCAAACTGATGATCAGCGGAAACACTCTCTTCATATGGTAAAATTAAAATCTTGTAGGCTGATAAAAAATCAATCTAACCATTTTTCCTGGTTTTAACGCGCAATTGGCTACACAAAAAAAATCTACGAAATTATTTGGTGCATAATTATTCTTTCCTAACTTTTCAGCATGGATGAACATTTAACTGGCAAACTTTTAATCGCTGATCCTTTTTTGAAAGATCCAAGCTTTAAGCGTTCGGTTGTTTTTTTATGCGAGGATAAGGAGGAAGGAAGTTTTGGATTTGTACTTAATAGAAAATTTGAACAACCATTAAGCGAAATATTGGAGGGGGCTGAAGATTCACCGTTACCGGTTTATTATGGCGGACCCGTACAAATTGATACTCTGCACTATCTTCATCTCTGCCCAGATTTGATACCCGGAGGGATAGAAGTGGTAGATGGCATTTATTGGGGTGGCGATTTTGAAATCGTTGTAGACCTGGTAAAAGCAAATGCTTTAACTGCCAAAGACATTCGATTTTTTATTGGCTATAGCGGATGGAGTGAAGGTCAGCTAGCAGAAGAAATGAAAATAAAAAGCTGGATTACCAGCGAAGGTAACCGCAAGCTGGTCTTTACCAGTCAAGTAGATGATACCTGGAAAAAAGCATTGAAACAATTAGGCGGAGAATATGTACATATGGTCAATTACCCTATTGACCCACAGTTGAACTAGTATTATTATAGTAGCAAGAATTGAAGCTTTTATTTTAAATTTTTTGCTTAGTTGGGGGTTTATTATAGCCTTGTGTGCAGGTTAGGAACTCCGATGTAAATGAGAAGTGTGGACTAACTTGAAGGAGACAACAAGCAGATAAAATATAACTGCATTTTCATCAATTCCTTTATTAGTGGATAGCTCAACTAAGTAAGCGATATTTCTGAAATTTTAGGGATGGGTAAGTTGTTCAATAAATCATTTACCTTTTCAATATAAGGCTGCAGCGTTTGGTGTTTATTATCAATAGAAAGTAAGACAATAAATTTTAGATCAAACTTGTATATACTTTGTTGATGTTTTAGATTTTTATCTAAAGTTAAAAAAATATCAAACTCGTTAAATGTAGCCAATCCCAAAAGTTCACCGTTTTTCTTTCCAAGCCATTCCATATCCTTGACGGTATGAATTTCGAATTTATCACTAAAATTATACTTTAGTTTAGTCGGCAGATTTTCATCCAGCAAAATTTTCATTCAAAATTTTTTCTGAGGTTAAAGTTTTGCTTGCCATTTCTAAAACTTGAATAGCAAAGTCTTTTTTAACAGAAGGAAAATTATCCAAAAATTCATCTATGGTTTCTCCGGTTTCTATGTAATCAAATAATGATTGAATAGGTACCCTTGTGCCTGTAAATACAGGCGTACCTCCCATTGTTTCAGGATCTATATTTATTGCACCATAATTCATAACCTCAATTTTAATAAAGATACAAAAAATAACTGCCGATGTTGAATAAAAGGAAGTCCATTGTGATTTGCGGTAATGATATTTCATTAAAACCCTCGCTAGTTTAAAAGTTCCGAAGGACTCTTAAATAATATATGGAAAGCTCGACAGTATCCTGCAAACATGATCGAATGTAACGGTCGAAGACCTACTACACATAAGGTGTATATTTTCGCTAAACTTAAACGAGCAGGGGGACGGCAACACAATTAATAAAATAGGCTGCCCTTTTGAGACAGCCTATTTCAATTTAATATTTAAAGGAATTAGAAATTTATAATTCTGTCGCTCCTTCAACCAATACCGTAGCTTTATTATTCAACACTTCAACAAAACCGCTTTCGATCTGAAAATTGGTAGTAGCAGATTTGTCTTTTAATACTTTAATATTGCCTTTACCTAAAGCACTTACCAAAGGGGCGTGTTTGTCTAATACCTCAAATTTGCCATCAATTCCTGGCAATTGAACACCAAACACATCTCCACTAAACAACTTCTTTTCTGGGGTGAGAATTTCTAGGGTCATTTTAATTATGCTTTTGCTGCTTCCATCATTTTCTTACCTTTCTCTATTGCATCTTCCAAAGTACCTACCAGGTTAAATGCTGCTTCAGGATATTCATCCACTTCGCCATTCATGATAGCGTTGAAACCACGCATGGTGTCTTCGATGCTTACAAATACACCTTTTAATCCGGTAAACTGCTCAGCCACGTGGAAAGGCTGAGAAAGGAAACGTTGTACCCTACGAGCACGAGATACAGTCAATTTATCTTCATCACTCAATTCATCCAAACCAAGAATGGCAATGATATCTTGTAGTTCTTTGTATCGTTGAAGAATTAATTTAACTCTGTTTGCACAGTCATAATGCTCATCACCTACGATAGCAGGGGTCAGAATTCTTGAAGTACTATCCAATGGATCAACCGCCGGATAGATACCCAAGTCAGCAATTTTACGGCTCAATACCGTAGTTGCATCCAGGTGGGCGAAGGTAGTAGCAGGAGCCGGATCCGTAAGGTCATCCGCAGGTACATATACCGCTTGTACAGAGGTAATGGAACCATTTTTAGTGGAGGTAATCCTTTCCTGCATTAGTCCCATTTCGGTAGCCAACGTAGGTTGGTAACCCACCGCAGATGGCATACGACCCAACAAGGCCGATACCTCAGAACCTGCTTGTGTAAAACGGAAGATATTGTCAACAAAGAACAAGATATCTTTTCCTTTTCCTTGTCCATCTCCATCACGGAAATATTCAGCTATGGTTAAACCACTCAAAGCCACACGTGCCCTTGCACCAGGAGGCTCATTCATTTGTCCAAAAACGAAAGTAGCTTTTGATTCTTTCAGCTCTTCCATGTTTACAGCATCCAAATCCCATCCGCCTTCTTCCATGCTGTGTTTGAACTTTTCACCATATTTCATGATGCCTGCTTCAATCATTTCTCTCATCAGGTCATTTCCTTCACGTGTTCTTTCGCCCACGCCGGCAAATACTGATAAACCGCCATAACCGATGGCAATATTATTAATCAACTCTTGAATCAATACTGTTTTGCCCACACCTGCACCACCAAACAATCCAATTTTACCCCCTTTGGAGTAAGGCTCAATGAGGTCAATTACTTTGATACCGGTATAAAGTATCTCAGAGGACGTGCTTAGGTTTTCGAAAATAGGCGGTTTGCTGTGGATAGGTCTGCCGTTGACTTTGCTTACAGCAGGTAAACCATCAATTGGGTCTCCGGTCACATTAAACAATCGGCCGTTTATTCCTTCGCCAATTGGCATACTGATTGGTCTGCCTGTATCTGTTACATCCATTCCCCTTACGAGGCCTTCGGTACCATCCATGGCTATACAACGTACACTGTCTTCTCCAAGATGCTTTTGCACTTCAAGAACAAGGATATCACCATTTTCTCTTTTTAATTCAAGTGAATTATAAATTTCAGGAAGCGATCCTTCGAATTGTACGTCTACAACCGCACCAATTACCTGCTTTACCTTACCAGCTATTGCCATATGACAAATATTTTAAGTCTTTAAAATTTGCGGCAAAGGTAAGGGAATAGAAGTTTATTTATCAGATAGTTTAATCAGTTTTTTACAGATTACACGTAAAAATGGCTATACCAAGTATTTTTATTGTGCTCAATTAAACAAAATGGTACAAAGTTTGGTTTATACGAATAAGCACAGCATCAAAGGCCGTTGTTAACCTACTTTTCTTAGTTTTAGAAAGAAGCCTGCAAAAGCTTCTTTTTTATTTACTTCCAATCAAAAGAACATTCAATTACCATAGATCAACCATTAAATATTAAATTAAAATATTTATCCCCAATTTTCTTTTGACAATTGCCAACCTTTTTACAGACCCTTGTTGTATAATCAATTTGAATACGATTCAGACATGTCCAAACAGCATTTAAAGAATGGTTTTAAACACATACATTAATTAAATCTTGTTTTGGCTCATTCAAAATTTTATTCAACTAATTTTAAAATCTTATTTATGAAACTGAAAATATTTATCTACTTCATATCATTTCTAATGGTTTGCAATGTAACTATGGCACAATTTGTAAGCCTGCCCGATACCAATTTCAGAAATGACATCCGCATCAAATGGCCAGCAGCCTTTAATGCTGGCGGGCAAATGGATACAAGCTTTTTTGAGATAGTGACTGCCAATCAGTTAGTCTGCCCTAGTGCAAGCATTAAAGACTTAACTGGCATAAAGTATTTCAAGAACATCACAAACTTAGTGTGCAGCGGAAATCAACTAACTAACTTTCCAACAGAAATGCCACCATTATTAATCAATATTTTTAGCGACAACAACCAGTTTACAAACATTCCAAACTTACCAGAGGGAATCGAAACATTGTCGATATACAACAACAATATAACACAAGTAAACGCTTTGCCGTTGGGTTTAAAATACCTTATAATAGGCAATAACCCAATAACAATTATAGATTCATTGCCTAGAAATTTAATAAAGTTATCAGCTAATAATACAAAACTGAGAACCCTGCCTACACTACCCAATACGCTTGAACAATTATTTTGCGCTTATGGAGTACTAAATGTGCTGCCTGCCTTGCCTAATTCGCTTACTTATATTAATTGCGACAACGACTCTCTAACCAGTTTGCCAGCTTTACCCAATTCGTTGCTAGAGTTGTATTGTAACAACAATCAAATAACAAGTTTACCCTCATTGCCCCAATTATTACAAAAATTGTATTGTAACAGCAATGGCCTAACCGCATTACCAGCGTTACCCAATTCGTTAATCGAATTAGATTGTGGCAAAAACGTTTTAACTGCATTGCCTAGCCTATCGTATAATCTGGCAACTCTAATGTGCAACACTAACCAAATTACACAATTGCCAGCCTTGCCACCTTTATTAAACTATCTAGATTGTAGTATCAACCTAATAGATAGCTTACCCTTTTTGCCCAATGCACTTACGTTGCTTTATGCATCCAATAACTCACTCGATAAATTGCCAGCTCTGCCCCAAACGCTTAGAAACTTGGAATGCACCATTAACCCACAACTTGCCAACCTTCCCACATTGCCCGACTCACTTCGAATACTGAGTGTGGCTTATTGCGCATTAACCAGCCTTCCAGCACTGCCTGCTTATCTTACCGATATAGTGGTTGATTATAATAACCTGAATTCAATACCAGTGTTGCCTGCCTCTTTACAATCACTCTCTATCCAAGGTAATGTCAATTTGAAATGTCTTCCATTTCTACCCAGCAATCTTTACTATATCGCATTTTATAATACAGGCATTGTGTGTTTACCAAACATACCGTCACTTTGCACTCCTCAACCCTTTGTTACCATTTGCAATGCTACAAACAACATTCAGCAATGCCAATCCTACCCCCAAATCTATGGCCTTGTTTTCAACGATAACAACAACAACGGCATAAAAGATTTAGGCGATGCTAATAGAAACAACATAAAAGTGCAATTATCCAATGGAGCCTTTGCCTATACCAACACCAAGGGCGAATTCAACATAACGGCCGATACCATTGGCTCGTATAATGTAACCATTATTAAACCTAGTTTTTACAATGCCATTCCTACTAGTTTTGTACACAACCTTAGTTCTTACACTACGGTTGTCAACGATACTTTTGCCCTAAAAGCAAATACAGTAAAAGATAGCCTTACGGTGCATATCACTCCTTACTTTTCAAGAGCAAGACCAGGGTTTCAGTTTCCTTATCATGTACAATATGAAAATGTAGGTACTACTGTACTTTCTCCCACTGTCAAGGTTAAGTTTGATGCTTCAAAGCTTACGTTCGACTCTTGTTCATTGCCAGGTGTTGTGCCTTTTGGTGATAGTATTTTACTTGTCAAACCAAATTTCTTGCAAGGAGAATTATCTACGTTCAATGTATTTTTTACGGTAAAAACAAATGCAGCTATTGGCGATAGTATACGCATTACGGCAAGTGGCAAAGCAGCTTCTGCCTACTTCGAAGATTATTCAGCTACCATCATCAGCGGCAGCTACGATCCCAATGATAAATTGGCTACGCCTACCCTTACCCCATCGCAAGTATCGAATGGCAGTTTTGTTGACTATACTATCCGGTTTCAAAATACAGGCAACGATACTGCATTTACAGTAGTAATTGCCGATACACTTAGCTCTCTTTTGCAAACCAATGTATTGCAAATGCTAGGCACTAGCCACCTATGTAAAACAACGTTGTACAATGGTATTATTTACTTTGAATTTAAAAATATTTACCTCCCCGATAGTGGTACCAACAAACTATTGAGCAATGGATTTATTCGCTTTAGAATAAGGCCCGATAGTACCGTTTCACTTGGTGATATAATTCCAAACAAAGCCAGTATTTATTTTGATTACAATGCGCCAATTGTTACCAATACTTGCCAAACAATTATTAAAAACAGGCCCTTACCTCTTCAATTGCTTAGCTACAAAGCAAGCCTTACAAAAAATAGGCATGTGCTAAATGAATGGACAACAGCCAATGAAGTGAACACCGCTTTCTTTAATGTACAAAGAAGCAGCAACGGTAAAGATTTTAAA
>JANPHE010000245.1:0-1613 GCA_031424295.1 Segetibacter sp.
CACTCTGCCAAAGCTGAAGCCATTCAGCTAAGGGTGACAGACATATACAGTAAAGTGGTTTACACCACCAAAGGTTCACCAACACAATCATTCACATTTGGCGAAGCCTTTGCCAACGGCATGTATTTGATAGAGGTAAGACAAGGCAATGATGTGAAAAATGTGAAAGCTGTTAAATGCAGATAAAGAAGACTGAACGACAACCAAAACTAATGCAACAAAAGCCGTCTCAAAACCAATTGAGGCGGCTTTTGCTTATCGCCTATTTTACCTTTGTTGTGTTCTTCACCAATAGCCTGCGAGGTAGGCAATTTTGCTGGTGAAGAATAAACATGAAAAGGCGTTTTCTAATTCCTTTCTTATACTATAACCAACACAAGAAAAACAAATATAATAACAAACAATTTTTTACACTGAGTAGTTTGTCTTCCCAATGAGCGGGACAAGTGTTGCTAAGACATGAGGGAAGGACCTCTTGCTTATCTTTCGTTTTAGGCATGACTGGAACAACCCTCTCTAATTAAAGTGTAACATTTAGGAATTACGTTTAAATTCTAATTAGTCTCTATTTTATTAATTGTACTTTTGACATTTAAATTGAAAAATAAAACTGTAATTTGCCTGTATAAAATTATAATTGCTTTTTTATAGGAGTTGATTGCGATATTATTCAACCAATGCAACTTCCCTATTAAAGCTAATTAAATCTAAATCACTTGAAATTTTTACAATACCTACAGGTATCATTTAAAAAAAATTACTATCAACATTTACGCAGTTCCTAAAAAAAATGATGTATTAACAATCGGCAGAGTGATCTTTGCGTTCAAAATTTTTCATAAAAAGAAACCTATAATAAATCAAACTGATGAATAACAAAATTACCAACTGCACTCATTTCATTTTCACAATGTATAGATTAATGCTTTTTGCAATCATACTTTTTGCAATATCATCATGCGGTTCCAATTCGGAATCGGAACCCTACAATACTGACAGTATAAATGCTGCAAATACAAACCCGAAAGTATCAACCACAGAAGAATATTGCTTTTTAGCAACTTTCAACAAAGATTCAACTTTCGTAAACCTTACCATATCCGGGAGTAGCGTAAACGGAGTCATGCATTGGCAACCATATCAAAAGGATGGAGCTATTGGTATTTTAACTGGCAAAAAAAATAGCAATGAAGAAATGGAATTGTTGTTTGACTATATGATAGAGGGAAGCCAACAAACAGAAACTAAAATAATGAAGATTAAAGATGGTAAATTGCTAATAAAAAAAGGGGAATTGCTGGACCCTAAAAATGATGGCCATTTGATATTTAAAGATGCTAGTAAAGCAACCTATTCAGAAGTGTTGGAAAAGGTAGATTGTAAATTAACTACCAATTAGAGGGTTTGAGTAAAACGAAAATTTACAATATTTTTCAAACGCTTTAAGCTCAAAAACTTTTAATGTCAACTAATCTAATGTCAATTGCGTTTACATCAAAATATATTTTCTTCTTTGTAACATAATTCCAAAGCTGAAATATCCAATAAAATAATCTTCTTTTCGCGGAATGCAATCATTCCATTGTCTATCATTTCGCTCATCGTTCTAAAAG
>JANPHE010000246.1:0-1897 GCA_031424295.1 Segetibacter sp.
CTTCCGTCCGCCGACAACCGCTGCTGATTAAAAATATAAAGTTGAATTTAAGAACTAAAGTTGAGATTTATTCGGCACCGAACCACAGTTTGGATTTGCAATTTGTTGATGTTTGTTTGTCCAACTTACTTAAAACCCCATTTTGGCAGAAGTGTTATGATCCAGTTGAATTTTCATCTATTTTTTTGGCTAACTGATTTATATCTGTTGGGTTGCTTAAATCTTTTTCCGCTTCATCTATTTCATCTTCCAGACCTAAGTGTTTGGTTATTTTTTGCACCATTTTTAAAATCAATGTTGTTTCCTGTTCATCAAGCATATTTATCTGCAAATCAAGGTGTGCTCTTTTGTCTGCTTCTTTGGTCATTCTATTTTGACTCATTAAAACTAGAAGAGTAAGAAAAATAGCTTCCAATGAAACAACAAGTGTAAGAAAACTGAATGGGAAAGGATCAAATGGCGTAACGGTTGGAATTACTCCGCTATTAATAAAAATCCACACGCCAAACCAAAGAACATGAAGAAGTATGAATGGGCTACTTCCTGCAAATGATGTGACTTTGTCAGCAATGTGCTCAACTGTTGAAAGACTCCGAAGCGTCTCATTTTCAAGCTTTCGGATAGCTTCAATATTTTTCTCAACCGTACTTATCGTTGTTAACTGATTTTCTGATTTCCTCTTGTCCATAGTCTATTTTTAATTAGAAACGTAAGTTTAGTTAAGTATTTCTACCAACGAACAGTGTTTTGTGCAGGCTGGGAAATAGACTTCCTTCCGCCCGGAACCGCTGTTGATTGAAAATTTAAAATTGAAGTTATGAACTAAAGCTAAGCGATGTACGTTCTGCCCGAACATAAGTTGAACAGCATTACAAATGCTCATTGTTTTTCCTTCCGCCCAACTTTTACAGTTCGTGTTAGCTGAAGCCCTATTGGGTTAGAGTTCTAATGTGTCAATGAGAAATGAGGCTTGAACAACCTCAGTTTATTTAGAGAACACTTTGGGAGAACGAAAAACGTCGAGTAATATTTAGAGTACCGTGTGAGAGAACGGTTTATTATTTCATAGGTCAATATCATACTTTCTTTCAAAAAAGGTGTCGAGTACATTTCTGTCTTGCTCGTTTAGGACAAAATCTATTTCATCTCTTTCTAATTGGCAAACACCAAAGTTTTTGATGTAATTTCCATTTAATGAGTAATAGTTTGAATTATATGGTTTACTTGTAGACTTAATGTAATGCCAGAAAACTCTTGTTTCCATAATTTTTTTAAATACTAACATTTCTTCTTCACTATGACCAACCACGGCAAGACCATTGTAGAATAATACATTCTCATCATTATTAATTAAAAAACTAGGAATTCTATCTGAGTACTTAGGAAAAAACATTTTGTTCTTAATCTTTTCTAAGGATTGGGTTCTTCCAAATGCAAACCAATTTTCATAATCTCCCTTTCCTTTATCGCGTTGAGCCAAAACACCCCTTTTATTTTGTAAATATTTATACGCTTTTGGAAAACATTCTTTCATTAAAGCTTCATCTAAAAGTTTAGGCTTTTCATTATCATCATAAGGAAATATCACTTTCTCAGTAAAATTATCTAGGCTTACTTCCCTGCTCAGCTTATTTGAATTTACGATATCCTTACAGATACCTTTTTCAATTTGGTAAAGACTTCCATTTTGTAAATAGAAATAGTCTCTATCTTCTTTTACAGGATTAAAAATATAAATTTCATTTCTGAGGGTTGCAATGCCATGGCTAGTTTTGTAAAGTTCTCCCAAAGCAATACCAGTTGATTCTATTTTTGAAATTATTTCATGATCCTGTAAATTCCATCCGGTCTTAAAATTCAAGCCACCATAAGATATTTTGCTAAATTCTTTCTCTCT
>JANPHE010000247.1:0-3018 GCA_031424295.1 Segetibacter sp.
TTTTAAAGCCGAAAACCTTTTATATTCCGATTTTTATAAAGAAGTGTTAGTAGTGTGTTCTTCATGTGACAAAAAAGCTATTACTACAGTAAATTTTTAAACCAAAACCGCTCGTTTGTTTTGTATCAATTTCGCATATAATAAAAAATTAATTTAACTAATTGCACAATAAATTGTGCAATTAATATCCTTTTTTGCATATTGTATTGTGCAATTTTACGCCTTTTTTGAACAACCTAATGTTCATTTTTATATATTTGCAGTATAAAACAGGAACTAATGATTACTTTACTAGAACAATCCGAACGATTAGTTGCCAGTGTGAGCCTGGGTTTTAAACGTTATTTATTTGATGTCATCCAGTGGAACAATCGATTAATAGGTATAAAAGGAGCTAGAGGAACAGGAAAAACGACACTTTTATTGCAGTGGATAAAAGAACAAAATTTAGCAACAGAAAAAGCGGCTTATTTTTCGCTAGACGATTTGTACTTTACAAACCATTCCTTAAAAGAAACGGTCAGTACTTTTTATAAAAACGGCGGACAAATTTTGGTATTAGACGAAGTGCACAAATATAAAAATTGGTCGCAAGAAATTAAAAACTGCTATGATTTTTATCCCGACTTTAAGATTGTTTTTACTGGTTCTTCCATTATTGATATCACAAAGCAAGAAGGCGATTTAAGCCGAAGGGCTTTGCTTTATGAATTGGTAGGTTTGTCGTTTAGAGAATATTTGAGGATGCTTGACATTGTCGCTTTACCTATTTTGAGTTTAGAAGATTTGCTGTTTAATAGTGCGGAAATTAAGAAGAAAATCCCTGCTGGTTTTCGTCCGAAACAACATTTTGGTAATTATTTAAATCATGGCTATTACCCGTTTGGATTATCGGATACAACATCAGTACATCAACGAATAAATCAATTAATTAGGACAATTGTTGAAATTGATATGGCTGAACTAAAGGACTTCGATATTCGCAATGCCAAAAAAATGTTACAGTTAATCTATGTAATTGCCCAACAAGTGCCTTTTAAACCGAATATTTCAAACTTGGCAATCAAAACAGGAATTCACAGGAATTCGTTAAACAATTATTTATATTATTTAGAACAAGCCAAAATAATTTCATTAGTGTTCCCTGCAGGAAATAGTATTGCAATATTGCAGAAACCAGAAAAAATTGTACTCAATAATACCACGCTATTATATGCCCTAGCAGAAGAAAAGTCTCTTGCTGGAACCGTTCGAGAAACTTTTTTTGTCTCGCAATTACAAACCTTTCATAAAGTGTATCTTTCCAAACAAGCCGATTTTCTTATTGATGGTAAATACACCTTTGAGGTTGGTGGAAAAGGGAAAGGACAAAAACAAATTGAAGGTGTAGAAAATGCCTGGATTGTAAAAGACGATATCGAATTGCCAATGCTAAAAACAATACCGCTGTGGATGTTTGGATTACTATATTAATTTTATATTTTACATTAAATAAACAATTATCAAGAAAAAAATGACTACCTCCAAGCGCTTCCAAGACGAAAATTTAACCCGTTCCGACTTTAATAAAGAAGTTTGTATAGTATGTCCTGGCTGCGCAAAAAAAGCAATAACAATCGTAAATTTTGATACCTGCGAAGCAAAATTATACTGTACACATTGTAGCTACATCAAAAAGACCACTACAAAGTTCCGTAAAGACGGCAGTATAGTAGTTGCTGCACATAGATATTTTCAGGCAGAACTTTGGTTGCAATGGTCATTTAAAAAAGATGTTTTTTGGGCTTACAACGACAAGCATCTTGAGTAATTAGAGTGCTATATTTCGGCTACTTTACGAGAACACAAAGACCGAACTGGATTTACCCTTCTAGAAAAATTACCCAAGTTTTACCACGAAGCAAAGAACAGGGAAGCTTTGTTGAAAATTATAACAAAATTGAAAAATAAATAAATATAAATGTTTGAAAACCCGCTATTACTCTATACAGCCTTGTTAATAATTGCTGGCCTAGCCTATTTTATCTTTTTTTATAAAAAGGGAAGAAAACATTATTTTTATGAAGAAAGCAACATACCAATTCAGCCTACTTTAGCATCGCAATTAAGTCAAAAATTTCAAGAAAATTTCGATAACAATACAAAAAAGGTAAATCAAATTCTTGAAAAGGGAAATCAAGATATGACGTATATCATTGTTCTGCCAAAAGATGTTGAACTTATTGAAACCGAGGCTTGTTTATTGATTAAAGGAACCACAAAAAGCATTTTGGCAATAGGTGATGAATTGGCTTTGATGGAACAATTGCCCCAAGGGTATTGCATGCAAATAGGAAATTGGCACTTTTTTGTTTTGAATGACACAACACAAAGTAGCCGAGAGGACAAACTGGTAGTTATGCCGCCCGACCATTGGCTATTTATGAGTTGCAAATTTAGAGACAGCCTTTTGGGAGAAGATGTGCATCCATATCAATATAATTTTGAACCATTTACATTTAAAAAGGTTTTAAAGTATGGAATTGGGGTTGAAGCTACTGATTATCAATTTTGATAAATGATCAAGATTTAAATTTCCGCCAGGTGTTCTTCACCTGCAAATCTACCCATTATAATGCGTCAAAAATGACCAGTTATCATCCACCTTTTTATAAAAACCACTGCATGAATGACGTTGCTATAATCGCCAACTCGTCCCCAACAATTCATTAGCGAATTTTACTTGTAAACCGTAACTCCTATCAGTAATAATTTGAATGAATTCTCCTTTGCCTATACCGATATAAAAAAATGAGTTTTCCGTGGGTCAATAAGCACATAAAAATAATACTCTTTCATTTTGTGAGGTCTGTCTATAAAATTACCACCAACTCTTAATTAGGGCTTGCTCAACAACTCAGCCAAGCGTATATTAAATTTTTTCGTAGTTTCTTGTCTATGCTCATTGAGTTATGTTTGTTCCAGGCTTGATATAGTAGGCACAAAAGTGCTTGCCTCGTCATTGCGACGAGGTTTAGC
>JANPHE010000248.1:0-15863 GCA_031424295.1 Segetibacter sp.
CCAGGGTCAAAGATAAAGTATCAAAAGACAAAAGAGTTACCTCCGCTTGAGTTAAAGCCAAATAGTGAACTTCCTGCCGATTGATCCAACACCCCCACTATTGGCAATACTCTTGTTGTGGGTTCGCCCTTCTTTCTGGACAAGGATAACTTCAGAATTATTAGTCGTTCGTAACCGAATTGTTTTATCGTTTTGTTTTCTTCTAACTGCAATTGTCAAAAAATAGTATTCGCAATATCGCTTTATGGCGAGAACATCCTTATAAGCTATATATCTAAGTAATGTATTTTTCTCTTGTAATTCTTTAGCGAGTTTCATAATTTCGTTGAACTCTTCTTTATCCTTTTGCATTCCTTGTATCTGAAAGTATCCAATCTCAATAATGTCAGCTGTGGATATGTTTTCATGAGTTTTAATCGCAAGCAAAAAAGCTTCATAAAACGACAGAAATACTGAAACTTCTAACCTTAAGTGTATGTCTGTTTTAGCAAGCATACCTATGGCAGAAAGATACTCATGTATTGGTCGGGCTTCATTCATATCTTGAATTTGAACTAAATATTCGTAAGCAATAAAGGCAAGATGTAAGTTTTGTTCTGTAAGAACTAATTTTTGTTCTTTCCAATCAAAAGTTAATGGGGTCACTAATCTTGCATCTAACCTTTTATTGCTTTCCAAGTCCGTTATATAATCTTGGTAGCGTTCAGTATTTATAACAGTGTTCCAATAAAAAATTCCATTAGCACCAATATTTAATGAGGCGACAAAAAGTTTACAAGAATTCCAACCAACGTCCCATATATCTTTTAAAGAAACATTAGTACCTAAAGTACTTTTGATTATAATTGTGTGTTTGTCTTTTGTCGATAATAATTTGATTGGTCTTTCAAATTTATTGATAGCAGTAAGAACGTTAGGTCTAGTGGAATGTGATGGTGTGGTAATAGTAAAAGTAATTTCCCATTTTGGTGTTATAACATCACCATCAGTAGGCTGTTCTCGTACAAGTTCTTTTTTAGTTAAATCAAGCAATTCAGTTTGTTCACTTTCATAAGAAACTTTCAACCATTGTATCCATTCATTTGCATCGTTAAGTTCGATTAGTTTTTTCTGTGCAGTTTTTCCAAAAACAATATTACGCCCACTTGGCTTTTCTAAATATAGCATCAGCCATTTCCAATTTGTACTAGGTTCTTCATCTTCGTTTATTTCACCTTCTGTTTTAGCTAAGTTTAGGCGAGCCTTTGTAAAGTCAATAATTTGATTTACTTCTTCATCTTTAATCTTATTAGCGGAGATTATTATATCAGAAGTATCACCGTACAAAGAGTTAATCCTATTTTCATGTAGAGTTGATGCCATAAAACGGCTTTCTTCCATTTGCTCCTTAGTAATAAGTTCTGTTCCTATTGAAGGTGCCCAGATAGCAAAGAAAAGTTTGCGAGGATGGTCATCCATTTCTATGTTCATTTGCTCATCAAATAGAGAAGTTTCTTTTCTGTTAACCTTCATCCAAAACATAAAAATCTTTCCAATTTCTTCAAGGGCTAACAGTGAAAGATGGTATGAAATATGGTTGACATTTTTCCCACGTAAGTATTCTGCAGACTTCAGAGCATCTTCTGCATTTTGTAAGGATAAACTTCTAAAAAAAATAAATTTTGAGAATAATTCGGATTTCATTGTAGGATTTCAGGGTGACGCACAACGCCTGCACTAGCGTTATTACACGCAAATTAATTAAAAAATTTACTATTTATAATCAATCACGTAGCGTTATATATTTTTACTCCGCTGTTGGTGTTATTCACCAACAGCTTTTAGGTTATGCCGGGTTTGCATGTGAAGAAAACCTGCAAAGAGGGAACATGGAGTAGAACAAAAAGCCCCGATAGTCCCTGATGATCGGGGCTTTTTATTGGGCTTTTCGTCTACTCCACTTAATGTTGCCTGCAGTTTTATTATTAGAGACTTCAAATTTAATTGTTTGTACTAAATTCTATTTCTAATAAAAATTTAATTGTCGCCTCCGCTTTGCTTTTTAGTGCAACTAATTGAGCAGGCGTAAAACCGCTTTCAATACTGTGTGTTCCGTCTTGAAATATTGCAATAAATTCTATTGTCGCCTGAATATCTTTTTCAACGAACTTATTAAATGGTTTGCTTGAAATGTTTCTACAGATATAATGCAATCTTGCTTTTCTTGTCGGTCTGCCCTCGTGATAAAACGTAGGTTCAGTTTTGTCAGCAGTCCATTTTTTTATTTCTTCGTCTGGAGCAAGAGTGTGCATTAAGTGTCCAAAGAGTTCTCGAATTGAAACAGTAAATTGTCGAACCTTATCAGAGTTGTTTGAGTTGTATGTTTCAATTGCACCTTTCCACATATTCAAAAGTCCTGTATTTATTTTGGGTAAATAGAGGTTTAAAGAATATTCATTTTCATACTGGATTTCATTTTTTATGAGTTCTTCCTCTGTTGTAACTTCTTCTTCTGTGGTTATAATTTCTAAAAAATTAGCACCTGTATAGTATTCAACGGGTATTAGTTTACTTACTGACGGGCTAATATCTAAAAATGAAGATGGGTTAGCACCGTAAGATTTTATTAATTCAGAATAGTCAGTTGATAAACCTAAGAATGAGCTACTAACCAATCCTTTTGAAATGTCACTTAGTCCGATTTTATTTCCAATGTCCGCCCATGCAAAATTTGATAAAGACTTTTCAGCGAAAAGAGAAAGTTCGGTTGCTTTTGCAAAACTTGATTGAACACTAAAGGCACTTAGATTTGCAAGACCCATAGTTTCTATTAGTGCCTGATTTGATTTTGCAATATCTAAAGCCGCAAAAGCAGAACTTGATAATAGCGAACCTTTCACAAATATTTCATTGTACCATGGCGAATAATCTTTTGAAACGATTGAAGCCAAATTGGATACTATTGCAGGAGTTGATAAATCTGCAAATGCACGGGTTACATTCCTTGATAAGTCAAATGCTTGCGATACAGCAGATATTTTGTCAAAGTTTGGAAGCATGGTTTCAAACTTACTAAAAGCGGATAGCTTATCTTGAATTCCTGCCATTGCACTTATCAATCCTGTTTGATAAAGCGGCTTATTAAAAAGATTTAACTGATTTGAAAGTGTATTTAGTGTGGAGTTATAATTTGATAGATAATCAATTGATGGTTGATACTTGTCTTCTTTATCTTTTGCTGATTGTGCAGCGGCACCTTTATAAACCTTATTTCTTTTTGGCTTAGGTTCAGAACGTTTATTTTGTTTTCGCTTTTTCATTCAGTCTGTTTGAATATTAGGGATGTCCAAAAAAATTGCAGGCAACTTTGAACGGCTTGGCGTTGTGGCGGCAATAGCATTTTTTCCGCCGGGCATCCGAAGCTAAATTAGTGATTAAATGCTGATGAATAAAACTAAAGCTCAATAGCTTACTTTCCGCCAGAACTACAGCCCTACAGCGAAATGATGCTGATTGCTCCAACTTCCCGCCGCCATAATGCCAAACCGATTGTTGGCAGAAGTCAGTCATATCAAAAGCTTTTTATTGTATGTGTTCTGTCGGGGGCAAGTATTTCAAAAGTATAGGTCGAAAAAGACATGTTAACTAAGTCTTTTTTAGGAAAATTGTGAGCTGGTCTACACCTAATTTTTGAATGTAGCTTCATGTTTGGATATTTTGAAATCAAATTATTTAGGAGCTTCTTTGTACTAGTGTCTACACGAAAAAGGTCAAAAATCAAAACAGTTGAATTAATCGTAGTAATTGAATTTAGCCTTTGCGGATTTGAGTTATGAGTTATATCGAAGGTAGATAGTAACCTTTTTATTTTCTTCTCAAATCCTGCAAGTACAAAATAGCATCTTATACCAGGATGATGGTAAAATAAATTTTGTAGTCGAACTAAATCCCAAAACATTGAGCCTAAGTTAATCTCGCTATTTCCCACCCACTTAGATTCAAATGCATACTTCCATTCTTGTTGGTCATTCATTAATACGAAATCAACTTGCAAAGGTCTTCCTCTGCCGTCATTGCTGCACGGATGATTTTTTTCTGCTCTTGTTTTGTATTCTGTAACACTATTTAGTATTTGTCCTACCGGATATGAAAGATACTTTTCATTGAAAAGTAGACCTCGTTCACAGTTGAATTCAAAAAGCAACCACCCCGTGACACCTTCGCTTACTTTTCTTTGAATGTTTTTTAAATTGCTCATGCTTATCTAAATAAAAAACTGACCTGCAAGAGGTCAGTTAAAACAAGGAGCATTAGTGTCTCAAGCAGGACTCGAACCTACAAATGATGGTTAAAAAATGTTGCTCCTTGTTTAAATGCCGCCATGTTTTACCATTTAAACTATTGAGACAGCTAAAATATTTTGTTTGCAAAACTATACATTTTGTCACACTTGCGGAGTATGGATTTTGATTTCTGCTAACGCGAATATTTATGCTATAATCCGCAGGTTAAGTGAAAAAATAGTTATTGATAATCTATGTTATACTTTCTGTATTGTCGTTAGGCCAATCCACTTTTTGTTAAACAGTATTCAAACGTTCGCAAATACAAAATGAAATGGTCCCATCATTTTCACAGCCAAGCCACAGTCAGTCACATCGTTTGTACCGTGGCTGCACTACTTTTTCAAAAAATGGTTCAGCGTTTTTGCACAGCATACAACTGTTTTTGCTTACGTATTCAGCGCTTAAACGAACTACGTTGGCAATGGAGGAAAATGCAAAAACGAAATAATTTTTATAAAAATATGTAATTCGCATTACAAAATATTAAAAAGCAATATTATTTTTTTACGGGCTGGTATTTGTGGATGGAAGCGGCATGTTGAGACAAGATGAACCGACAATCTTACATCCAAACAAAGCATTTGGCAACCGCTGTTTTCAAGATAATAAAGGCAGGGTTGGTGCAGCGTTTCTCGTGTTTATTATTCAGACACTTTACCTACAGCGGTAGCATTCCTGCCATTCGCTTTAGTTCTACTTCAGCCAATTTAGCAGCATAAGTCAGGTTTACCAACCTGTAGCCTGCTTCTACAAAACTTCTTTGCGCTTCTTTTACTTCTACTATGGTTGCCATACTGTATTGGTAACGGATAAGGGTAAGCTGCAAAAGGGAATCAGCTATTTTATTGTTTTCCTGCTCCACCTGTATGCGTTGCAGGTTATTTTGGTAGGCTTGCCAGGCTTTTATGGCATTGGTCAATAAATTGTTCATCAAAATGGTTCTTGTAGTCTCGGCATTTTTTCTATCTATGGTGGCTACTTGTTGTTGCCGCTTTAGCAGGCCTCCGTTAAATACAGGCACTGCTACATTGAAACCGATGAAAGGACCAAAATTCTGGTTCAGCAAAAAATTACCGGCACTGCTTTGGCTTCGGGCATAGTTGTATCCACTCGTTACCGAAACAGAAGGATAGCGCTGTGCCCCCACTTCTTTTACAATAAACGAATTTATCCGGATCTGTTCTTTTGCCGATAGCAGTTCGGGGTTTCTTTGTATAGCAGCCTTTACCGAATCGATAGAAAGTGAGCCATCCACCACAATCGTATCCTGAATGGTAAAAGTACTGTCGGGTTTTTGAGTGAGCAAATTCATGAGATCAGTTTTTGCCTGCATCAGGGTTAATGCTTGCGATTGCATTTCCTGCAAACTGGCATTCAGGTCCAGCTGCGCCTGGTACAGGTCTGCATTGTTGGCCAATCCCACACTTTTTCTTACCTCAATCAGTTCTTTTTGCTTTTGTGTTACCACAATGGATTGTTCGATGGTCTTGATATAGCCTTGCTGTCGTACAATATCGTAATATTTGACAACGACATTGGCTACCAAATTTTGCATCTGCGCCTTTACTACGTTGGCATTCTGCTTTTCTCAATCAGGAAATAATCATTGTTGACCTCAGAAAGCGTTGACCATTTTAAAGCGATGCTGCCATTGGACTGCCTCGTGCCTCCAAATCCAACAATCGTTACTGGTATCACCGAAAGACAATTGGAACCTACTGAATAACTGTGTGGTGTTGCACTGGAATTGCGCTCACCACCACTTGGTACCTGATACGTAAAATAAATACTGGTAGGTGTACCATTGGCAATTGCTTTGGTAAATCTAAAATCTTATCCGATAGCAGTCATCGCATATCCCGGATAAAGTCCTGTGGTGCCTTCGCGAACATAGATAAAGGAAAGAAAATAACCCACCAAACTCCTTTTGATAAGTGTGACAGGGTGGAGGATTATAAGGTGGCGTGGGGGCATTTTAGTAAGCAGTTTGCATTGGGTAGTAGTTTGTCCCAAATATGGGTAATAATTGGGACAGAAGTTGAAGCATGGTTTGTCGCAAATTGTTGCAAAATGTGTGACAAAAAAAATGCAATCTCGTCACAAATATTTACTAAATTTGTGACGAAATAAAATGGATAAAAAACAACAAAATATTGAAAAACAGGTGCTTGCACGAATGAAAAGAGCAGGCAGGGGTACGCTGTTTTTTCCGGAGAACTTTGCCGTCCTTGCGGGTACAGCCGCCATTCGAAAAGCCCTGCAACGGCTTGCCGAAAATAAAGAAGTAGTTCGTATTGCCCAGGGCATTTATACCATACCGGAGATGGATACAGTAATAGGTGCGGTTACTCCGGGCATAGAAGCTATTGCTTTAGCCATTGCCAAAAGAGACAAAGCCACCATTGTACCCACAGGTGTGTATGCACTCAACAGGCTTGGTTTAAGCACGCAGGTTCCACTCAATATTGTTTACCTAACCAATGGGGCAGCACGAAAAGTAAAAATCGGAAAGCAAAGCATTAAGTTTAAAAAAACTACGCCAAAAAACTTATTGGCAAAAGGTGCCATCAGCAGTTTAGTCATACAGGCCCTAAGAGCCATTGGTAAAGACAAAGCAAGCAAACAGGAACTGGACAAAATATATAATTTACTCAAAAAAGAAAATCCTCATTACCTGCAATATGATATAAAGTTAGCGCCTGCATGGATTGCTGATATTTTGAAAAAAGCACTTAACACGGAACAATGACAGCATGGCTAAAACTAGATAAAGAGCAACAGCTAAGGATATTTGAACAAATACGTTCAAATACCGGCTTACCTGTGCAGGCCATAGAAAAAGACTGGTGGGTGGTAAGAACATTAGAGCTGGTATTTCAAACAAGCATTGCCCCGCATACTGTTTTCAAAGGTGGCACATCACTGAGTAAAGCATGGAATTTAATTGACCGTTTTTCGGAAGATATTGACCTGGCATTGGACAGAAAATTTTTGGGCTTTGATAAAGCAATGTCAGGAGCACAAGTAAGCAAATTGCGAAAGCAATCTTTCCACTTCATATCCGAGACATTTTATCCGGAATTAAAGCGTAAGTTTCAACAAGGTGGTTTTGATGAGGTAAAAGTTCAATTGGGAGAAATAAGAGATACCGACCAGGATCCATTGATTATTGAAGTATATTATCCCGGTGTAACAAAAAAAGCGTCATACATTCAGCCAAGAGTATTGGTAGAAATTGGCAGCCGCTCTTTAATAGAGCCACATACACAAAAATTATTTTCATCGTTGGTGGGTGAGTTTTACAAAAACCAATCATTTGCAGATACAGCTATTACCATACCCACTGTTAACCCTGAAAGAACATTTTTAGAAAAAATATTTTTACTACACGAAGAATTTCAAAAATCAGGAGATAAAGTAAGGGTTGACCGGCTTAGCCGACATTTATACGATATTGAAAAAATGATGGATACTCCCTATGCTAATGAAGCATTAACGAACAAGGTTTTATACCAAAGCATAGTAGAACACAGAAGAACCATAACACCGTTAAGAGGTATTGATTATTCTAATCATGCACCTGATAAAATCAATCCAATACCTCCGGCAGCAATTTTACATAAATGGAAAAAAGATTATGAAACCATGCAGGAGTTTATGATTTACAAAGAATCACTACCCTTTGATAAACTGATAGAACGAATGATAGAACTAAAAGCCCGAATTAACATACTGCAAACTGCCCACTGATAACCGCGTTACCAGTACAACATTCCATACCAGAATATCTAAAAGCCTCTTTTAGCTTTAAAGATAAAACTGTGCATGATGCATTTTAGATAATAAATAATGGAATAAAATGCAGTAAGAAATTCAACTAAACACCATCCCAATTAAACTGATAGTACATAGACTTTCCTTTGCTTAGTTTAAAAATAAGCTAATCCATCCTACCAACAAAAAGCCCAAACTTTCCTTCGAAAGTCTGGGCTTAGTATAATTAACCATCTTTACTTTTACTAGTTACTCACCACCAGTTTTATCGATTTGTATCCATCCACCTGTAGCAGATAAGTGCCGTTTTCCAAAGTGGATGCCGGAACTATTTTTAATACATTTCCCTGAGGAGTATATGCTTTGTTTAAAATAGTATTTCCTGTTACGTCCATGATCCTCACATTTATTCTTTCAGTTGTTGGTTGACCAAGTTTAACGGTGAAACCCGCTCCGTTTGATGGATTTGGTGTAACCGAAATCTCGGGTTAATAGACAAAATTAATGGTAAAATCGGCTGAAACCCTTACTGGTCTTAGCTTTGGTCGAAATCATGGAAATGAGTAAAAAAACTGCTTTTATTGTGGGTCGAAAATAACGTTAAAATACGGCAAAGTTAGAGGCATTCAGCGCTATAAATGTGCCTGCTTGTGGCAAACAATATCTTCAAAATTACCAGCTAGTAATTGATGCCGAAGTACTCTGGGTCGAGTACACATAAGGCAAGCAAACCTATTTGCAGCTTGCCCAAAAATATGGCTGTTCCACTAAGACCATCCAGCGTAGATTAGATACCGCTACAGTACAACGGACTACCACCTTTTCGGGAATTGCCAATGTTTTGATGGACACTACTTATTTTGGAAGGAAGTTCGGTGTCATGGTCTTCAAAGACAGTATTACTGGGCAAATATTATTCAAGCAATATGTAAAACAAGAGACCAATAAGCTATACCTGCCCGGCATTGAAGAAATAACAAGACGAGGTATAAAAATACAATCCATAATTTGTGATGGCCGTAAAGGATTACTGCAATTATTCAATGGAACCCCTGTTCAAATGTGCAACTTTCATCAGGTCGCCATCATAAGAAGGTATTTGACAAAGAAGCCAAAGATGCAGGCCAGCAAAGAGTTGTGGGAGCTTGTATTGTTGCTGGCACATACGGATAAAGAAAGTTTTGAAGGCGGCCTGGCAGCTTGGCACAGCAAGTGGGGCAACTTTTTGAACGAAAGAAAAGTAGATCTAAAGGGTAAGAACAGGTACGTTCATAAAAGGCTGAGAAGTGCTTATAGAAGTCTCAAAACAAACCTCCCCTGGCTCTTTACCTGGTACGACAATATGGAGTTATACATCCCAAATACCACCAACGCCGTATATGGTCATTTTGCCGACCTAAAGAACAAATTGAGAAATCACAATGGCTTATCAGATGTACGAAAAAAGAAGTATATAGATGAGTTTTTGAAGGCATAGGTTCAAAGTAAATAGCTGCCCAATCGAGCAGCTATTTTGAAGTATTTACTTCGAACATCAAGCTATCCCTGGCAGGTTGCTCTCCAGCATAGCCTACTTCCGTTTTACTTGACAATGCAAAGATTTGATTTATTAACAACAACGAAATAAAGCTTAAAAATAAAGACCATTAATTTTTTCCACTTGAACAAAAGACCCCTAAAAAGACCATTAATTTTGTCCATTACACCAAAAAAATTAATAATTAATTAAGCAGGTAAGCGACCTAATTTTGCCAAGAGACATCGAAAATGAAATCAAGGTGTGGGAAAAATTATTGACTTTATATAATAAAAATAATAATATGGAAAACTACTTTTTATTCTTACGTACTTATAAACTAATTATTTTGGTAGGTTTTAGCATGAATTTGTCTAACTACAGTTTTGGGCAACAAAAAGATGAGACAGCAATCATTTCGTTGTTAAACCAACAATCCAAAGAATGGAACAATGGAAGTTTAGATAATTTTATGAGAGGCTATTGGGAAAATGATAGTCTTTTGTTCATAGGAAAGAACGGACCAAAGTATGGATATAAAACAACGCTCAGTAATTATAAAAAGGGTTATCCTGACACCGCTGCAATGGGTAAACTTACATTCTACATTTTGAGTATGAAAAGGCTTTCATCCGCTTACTATTTTGTTGTAGGCAAATGGAATTTGGCACGAACAATTGGTGATGTATATGGACACTTTACCCTGTTATTGAGGAAAATAAAAAACAAGTGGGTTATTGTTGCTGATCATAGTAGCTAAGCAGATTGATTTGCTTTTGACGCCCAAATTTTGTTAAGCAGAAATATTAAAATGAGGATGCTAATAGCTAGCCAGATATAAAAAATAATATTGCCAAATGTCCAGGTATTCTTAATAAAAGCGTGATCGCCTTTTATTGCAGCAATGGAGTTTATACCCAACCACAATACAGCAAGGAAAATGCTCTTGCTTACCTTTTTTAGTAATTCGAGGGCTTCAGGTTCCATTTTTTTAATAAGCTATCTGAGAAAAACTACTATGAAACTCAAAGATTGATTGCAATGAATTATCTATCAAATAATTGAATACAAAAAAGATAAGCAAACCAAAAAAGATTCTAAAATATTATTTGGGCCCTACTTTCTCCATTCCTATTATTAACTGTATGAATGTTAATATACCAGAAACCACTCAATAAATCAATTTCTTTAAGTGTTGTATTATTTAAGGTCACCTTTCCAGTTGCCATTCCATTCGTACTACCTATATAATCGGTAATATTAATATCGTGTATAACTCCTGCATTTGCTCCTATAGCTGCGGGCCCATGAAAGTGAACTCCAACAACTCCAGATGTCATGTCAATCCACCTGATATTATAATTTAACACTTTTGTGGCAGGGTCGTAAGATACATCAAGCCTACCTTCTCCGGCGGTATTAACAACAGGCACCTGCTCGCTACCCGTGATTTTTATACCGCTCTTTACACGAACATCATTCTTGTAAACGTCAGTTTCATTTTTGTTGCAAGAAGTTCCAATAACAAACAATGCTACCAAGCAAATACTTGTAGAAAAACGAAGAAATAAATTACTCATCAGAAAGAAATTTTTATTCATAAAAGAATGCAATATAGTATAAAATTATGCTACAGGATCAAAACCATGTCCGCCCCAAGGATTACATCTAATAATTCGCCTGATTGAAAGCCAGCCTCCTTTAAAAAACCCATGCTTTTCCAATGCCTCTTTAGCATATTGAGAGCAAGTAGGCGTAAACCTACATTTAGGACCTAATAAAGGCGAAATTGCATATTGATAGAACTTAACCAGCAATAAAAAAGGAAAAGCTAATATCCTAGAAAGAAATTTCAAATCAAACAAGTTTTATTTTACTACATCCAATTGGATGACCAAATCCTCCAGCCTTTGCAAAATTACTTTTAACTTTTCAGAAACAACCTTGTTTTCAGGTAAATTTTTGCCAGTAAAAATAAAAAAAACAGCTAAAGAAATATTTTTATGCTCTAATGTTTTAAGAAGTGGCAATTTTTGTAAACGGTACCCTTCCCTCAATAATCTTTTAATCCTATTTCTGTCAACGGCTTTTTTAAAGTTTCGTTTACTCGCTGTAACTCCAGCCAGCATTTGACCAGGAGTTGCCTCAATGAAATCATACAAAACTTTAACCGGAGAAAGATGAATAGACTTACCGTGACGGAACAAATGCTCTATCAACTTGCGGCTTTTTAGTCTTTCGTCCTTCTTATATGAAAGTTTGGTTGAACACATACCTTTCCTAAACCAAAAACCCCATCAAATTATGACAGGGCTAATTATGTAAAACACATCGAGTGCTTATTTTAATTTTCTCTCGTCAGAAACTGTCAGTTTAACACGACCTTTCTTACGACGACTTGCTAATACCTTACGACCGTTGGCAGATTCCATACGTTTGCGGAATCCGTGAACAGATTTACGACGACGGTTGTGGGGTTGGAATGTACGTTTCATTTTAATGTTTTTACTAAGGCCAAAAATATAGTTTCCATCAAAAGCTGTACGTCCCAGAAGTACTGCTATGGTGAAAGGACGGCAAAAGTAGTGGAATTTTTCTTAGTGAGCGTTCATGCATGCAATTTTTTTTGTTTTTCATACAAATTTATTGGCAACCTACTTATTGTTTAATAAGGTTAATATGTGAAGAATGAACAGGTTTTCCATAAAACAGACTTCCTTGGCTATTGAAATCTTCAACGGAATCTGTCGTGAAAAAACTCACAGAAGCGTTTTTGCTACAGTTTTTTTCTATTTCAGAATGGCGAAAAAGATAATCTTTAAGACTATTGGCTACAATGGTTCCTTGAGAAATAATGGCTACTCCTTTTGGCATAAATTGTTTAATTCTTTCTTCAAGCACAGGATAATGAGTGCAAGCCAAGAGTAAGGTGTCAATTCTCTCTGACTGAGAAAAAAGGTTGTTTAAATATTGCTTGATAAAATAATCAGCACCTTCATTTTCAAAATCACCATTTTCTATTAAAGGAACAAGCATTGGACACGCTTGCTGATATACTTTTAAAGTTGGAAAAAATTTTTCAATTTCAATGGCATAAGAATTTGATGAAACGGTACCTTTTGTTCCTAGAATGCCAACTTCTCCAGTTTTTGAAAAATTGCCAAGCATTTCTGTTGTAGGTCTAATGACACCGAGAACTCTTTTGCCTGCTCCAATTTCTGTCAAATCATTTTGTTGAATTGTTCGAAGCGCTTTGGCTGAAGCCGTATTGCAAGCTAATATTACCAATGAGCAACCTTGACTGAAAAGCCAGTTCACGCATTCTATTGTATAATGATAAATTGTATCAAAAGACCTTGGTCCATAAGGTGCACGTGCATTGTCCCCAAAATATATGTAATCGTATTGAGGAAGTAACTCGACTATATCTTTTAATACAGTTAACCCACCATATCCACTATCAAAAACACCAATTGGTCCGGATTTGTCCATGTTGCAAAAATAAAAAAACCATGTACACACGTACATGGTTCAATAAATATCGGAGAAATAATTATGGTTTTTTAGGAGCAGGCTTACCAGCTGGACTTGGTTTTGAAGCGGGATTTTCTTCAGGAGGAGGCCCTTGACTTCTAAGTTGTTCAGGCAATGGAACATTTAGTTCTTTTGCAACTTTTTCAAATACATTTTCAACTTTTGAGCCCATCTCAAATGCACCGGGTTTGAGAACAACTAAATAATTATTAACGTTCAACACTTTGCTATAAGCATTCAATACTTTATCGTACAAAGAACTTGCTAAAAATTGTCTTTTTTGCTCTGTCTTTTGTTGAGAGATTTGCTGCCAATAAATAATAGTGGTAGCTATTTGAGAACGCTGATCTTTTTGATAATTTAATACAGATCCTGGCTTTTTTGCTGCAGAATCTGATTTGTACGTACTGTCAAGACGATTATATTCTTTTACCGCAAATTCATATTCGCTTCTCAAAGAGTCTTGCTCAAAAATATTGAGCATACTATCCACCGCACGATAACCCGGCATTGCCTGTACCATAATGTCAACATCAAACACGCCAATTTTTGCCGAAGTTTGAGCACTTAATTGATTAGGAGCTACAAAAAGTCCAACTAATCCAAACATTACAATTAATACTTTTTTCATTCTTTTTTGATTTGCGTTTGACACTTTAGGTCAATTGTTATTGTTTATTTTTTTACTTAGAAATCCCAAGTTCCTTTAAAATCTCATCGCTTTTGTCGAGTTTTGGGTCGGCAAATATAACAGTAATTCCTTCACTTTTATCTAGTACAAAATCATATCCACGGCTCACTGCCATTTTCTGGATTGCATTGTAAACTTTGTCTTGAACAGGTTTTACAAGTTTTTGCCTTTCTTTAAAAATATCTCCTTCATATCCAAATCGTTTTTTTTGGAGGTCTCTGATTTCTTTTTCCATATTAAACAATTGGTCTTCTCTTTTCTTCTTCAACTCATCGCTTAGCATGTATTGTTCTGCTTCATAATTGCGGTACATAAGTGATAACTGACCTTGCTTGTCGTCTATTTCTATTTGCCATTGCTGACTAATTTGAGCAAGTTTCTTATCAGCATCTTTGTATTCCGGCAATTTATCGAGAATATATTTTGTGTCAATAACTGCATATCGTTGTGCGGACACAGTAGATACTGTTAGAAAAATCGACAAAGCGATCAATAAAAATTTTTTCATACTTTTTTTTTGAAGGTTGATGATTATTCCGGTTCGAAACCTAACATGAAGGTAAACCGGGCAGCTTCTTTTAAGCCACCATTTGGCGTGTACCTATCCAATCCTATGCCATAATCAAATCCGAGTAATCCAAACATAGGAAGAAAGAAACGCATACCCAGACCAACAGAGCGGCGCAACTTAAACGGATTGTATTCTTTAGTACTGTACCATCCGTTAGCAGCTTCAAAAAAAGCAAGGCCAAAAATTGTGCTGCTTGGATTGAGGCTTAGCGGATAGCGCAACTCCATGGTGTATTTATTGAAGATTGTAAAGAACTTAGAAGCACTTTGCTGATCAGGATTGTTTTTTGGATTACTTGTTTCATATACAGGATAGCCTCTGTGTGCAATGATATCATATCCTAATAATGCGAAATTATTACTTAATCCAGCATCCCCCACTTGAAAACGTTCAAAAGGAGAAATTTCCAGTTTATTGCTGTATCTTCCTATATAACCGTATTTCACTGCAGCTTTTAATACAAACTGCTTATTTCTGTCTGCACCTGATGGTTTGCCAATTGGAACAAACCATTCTCCGGTAAATCTCCATTTATGATATTCAATCACCTGATAAGGGTTAATTGAACTTGATTTGTTTTTATCAAATAACGAGTAAGGAGGAGTAAATTGTCCGCTCAATAAAAAAGTGGATCCGCTGCTAGGGAAAATTGGATTTGGGCCAGCTGAAGAGCGCTGTAAAGCAAGCTTGATATTAAAGTTATTAGAAATGCCATTGCTAAAACCAGGAAAAATGGCATAATCTTTCAACACATAGCGAGTATAATTTAATGAAGTAACTAACGTAAAATAATCATCAGGCCATTTCAGTTGTTTTCCAAGACTTATGCTCATGCCTGATGTTCTCAAATAAGAGTCGTTGTCAGTAAAGTTTTGAATGCCTGTGTTCGGATTAAAAACGGCATTTCTGAATTTTGTATCATAGAAACTGACCGTAAATGAATTTCTCTTTTTACCTCCTAACCACGGCTCAGTAAAGGAAAAATTGTAAGACCTAAACGCTTTACCATTACTTTGAAAACGAACACTCAATCTTTGTCCATCACCGGAGGGTAATGGCTGCCATGCGGATTTCTTAAAAATATTATTAATAGAGAAGTTGTTAAAAGTTAGACCAAGTGTACCCGTAAGACCAATATTACCTCCCCAGCCAGCACTTAGTTCCAACTGATCACTCGATTTTTCCTCAACAGTCCAGTTAATATCAACTGTGCCATCTTCAGCATTTGGGACAACTCCGGGATTAATCTTTTCCTGATTAAAGAAATTTAACTGAGCAAGTTCACGTGTTGAACGGATGATATCTGACCGGCTGAATTTTTCGCCTGGTATTGTTCTGAGTTCACGACGTATAACGTGTTCTTTCGTTTTATCATTTCCAGCTATTCTAATGTTTTTCAAAGTCGCTTGAGGACCTTCAATTAACCTGATTTCGTGATCTATTGTGTCATTA
>JANPHE010000249.1:0-4140 GCA_031424295.1 Segetibacter sp.
TAATCAAACCAAACAAAAACAACGGTAGTAACAATTGGGCAGTATCAGGTACAAAAACGAAAAGCGGTGCCCCTATTTTGTGCAACGATCCTCATCTTGGTTTAAACCTTCCTTCGTTGTGGTACGAAATGCAGATTACTACTCCTACATATAGTACATATGGGGTTAGTTTTCCTGGTGCACCTTCTGTAATTATCGGGTTTAATGACAGCATTGCATGGGGAGTAACCAATTCTGGTAGAGATGTAAAGGATTATTATGAGGTACACTTCCGTGATAGTACCATGCAGGAATACAAATACAATGGTGTTTGGAAAAAAGCTGAATTCAGAGAGGAAATAATTAAAGTTAAAGGTGGGGCAGACATTACAGAAAAGATTGCGATGACGGTTTGGGGCCCAGTGATGTATGACAAACAATTTGGCAATCCATTGAAAAATAGGAAATATTATGCACTTCGTTGGAAAGCACATGATGCAAGCAATGAATTGTGGACTTTCAATAAGTTGAACCATTCTAGGAACTATGTTGACTTTTTAAGAGCAATTAATACTTATCAATGTCCTGGCCAGAATTTTGTTTATGCCGACAAAAAAAATACCATTTCGATACGCCAGCAAGGAATGTTTCCTGCCAAATGGAGGCGTCAAGGTGATTATTTGATGCCGGGAACTGACACTACTTTTCAATGGCAAGGTTTTATCCCTTCCCGTGAAAATCCAACAATGTACAATCCGCAGCGTGGCTTTGTGAGCAGCGCTAATCAATTAGCAGCTGATGAAAATTATCCGTATTATTTATCGGGTCCGGCAGAAATATACAGGGGCATTATCATCAATAGAAAATTGCAACAGATGTCATCGATTACCATTCAGGATATGGAGCGAATGCAAAATGACAATTACAATGTATTTGCTGAAATGGCTTATGCGCCAATGTTGAAATACCTTGACCAGACAAAGCTTTCTAAAGATGAGTTGAAATACCTGCAGCAGTTCAAAAGTTGGAATTTTAGAAACGATATTAATGAAACCGGAGCCACTATCTTTCATATATGGTGGGATCAGCTTATGGAGTCAGTATTTGATGATGAGTTTTCAGTAGTGACAACTCCAATCATGTATCCAAATGAAAGTACGATGCTAGGCGTTTTATTAAAGAACGATTCCACTTTCAGATTCGTAGATGATATAAAAACAAAAGTTGTTGAAAATATTTCGACAATAGTAACCAATGCATTTCATAAATCAATGAAAGAAATTTTGTTGGCTGATTCTAGCAAAGCACTTCCCTGGGGCATATTCAAGGATACGGGTATAAGGCATCTACTTAAAATTCCAGCATTGAGCAAATTGCATTTGCCAATTGGTGGAGGATCAAATATTATTAATGCTGCTAATGGTAATCATGGTCCTAGTTGGAGGATGATTGTTCAGATGAGTGATAGTATTCAGGCTGTAGGAGTATATCCCGGAGGACAAAGTGGAAACCCCGGTAGTAAGTATTACGATACATTTATCAATAGTTGGGTTAAAGGGAATTATTTTCCACTCCAATTTACGAACCTTAAAGATATAATTATCGGAGAAAATATGAAGTGGAAAATGACCTTTTCAAAATCATAAATTATGAAGTTTACAATAGCAGTTTTGTTGACGTCTTTAATGTGTTTTGCTGTAGTCCTTTACCTGCCGTGGTGGTTTATTGCCATAGCTGCATTTATTGTTGCTATTGTGATGCAGCAGACTCAAGTGAAATCATTTGCAGCTGCGTTTAGTGCGGTATCAGCATTGTGGTCCATTCATGCATTCATACTCGATGTTCGCAATGCCCAATTATTATCTTCTAAAGTAGCAGGGGTATTGCAAATCGGCAACTCATCTGTATTGATTATAATATCTGCATTTGTTGGCGGTATAGTGGCCGGAATGGCAGCACTTACTGGTAGTTTTATTAAACTTTCTTTTATATTAAATAGGAAGAATTAATCGTTAAAATTTACCTTCAACTTCCTTGTAATCAAGTTATAATTACCTTCATCAGTTAAAAAAACAACTTTGAAAATAAAATTACTTCTTGCATTTTTGATTACTGCATATTTTTTTCCTGCTTATGCAGGAAAGTTATCCGGAACTATTTCTGACAATAAAAAGCAGCCATTGGCATTTTCATCTGTCTTGGTCAAGGGAACACTTCAGGGTACTACCGCCAACAATGTTGGCAAGTATTTAATCTCTCTAAGACCGGGAGAATATACCATAGTAGTACAGCACATTGGGTATAAAAGTTTGGAGAAAAAAATTGTTGTTGGTAAAGATGACCAGATTGTAAATTTTGAACTACAAGAACAACAATATGACCTGGGTACAGTAATCATTAAAAAAGGAGAGGATCCTGCTTATGGTATTATTAGAAATGCAATAAAAAAGAGGAGTTATTATGAAACAGAGATAAAGCGTTTTTCAACAGATGTTTACTTGAAGGGCCAAATGAAATTGAGGGATTCTCCTAAAAAATTTATGGGACAGACAGTAGATTTTGAGGATGGCGATACCAGTAAAAAAAGGATGATTTTTTTATCTGAAACGGTGGCCAAATATTCGGTGGAAGAACCTAATAGAAAAGTGGTTGTTACGTCTTCTAGAGTAAGTGGGCAAAGTGATGGATTCGGATTTGCTAATCCGCAAATTGTTTCTTTTTATGAGAACACAGTTAAATTGGGAAATACAAATCCACGAGGATTTATTTCTCCAATTTCCAACAATGCGTTGACGTATTATAAATATAAGTTTGAAGGAACTTTTTTTGAGAACAATCAAATGATCAATAGAATTAAAGTTATTCCTAAACGGAAGTATGAACCTTTATTCAATGGATTTATAAATATCATAGAAGACGAATGGCGTATTCAGAGCGTTGAATTGGTTTTGTACAAAGAAAACCAGATGCAATTTGTAGATACCTTGAAGATTGATCAAATTTATATACCGTACAAAAATAAATGGGTAATCAAACAACAAACTATTTATCCTGCCATCAAGATTTTTAGTTTTGATGTTACGGGTAGTTTCGTACAGGTGTATGATAATTTCGATTTGGACCCAACCTTCGAAAAGGGATATTTTGGCAGCACTGTCCTTAAGTTCGAAGACAGTGCAAACAAAAAATCAACTGCTTATTGGGATACGGTGAGACCTGTACCGCTACTTGATGAAGAGGTAAAAGATTATCGAAAAAAGGATAGCCTTGAGATTGTAAGAAAGGATCCAAAATACATGGATTCGCTTGATAGAAAGCGAAATAAAATAAGGCCAATTTCATTGTTTACAACAGGACAATCCTTTTCTAAAGAAAAAAGTAAAGTCAACGTCTCAATTGATGGAATTATCAGCAGCTTTAATTACAATACCGTAGAAGGCGCAGTGATAGATTTTTCTCCATCTTATTTCAAAAGTTATGGAACCAATCAGCGGAAGAGTTTAAGTATCTCTCCACACTTACGTTATGGTTTTGGAAATGGGCACTTTAATCCATGGCTAAGTACATCTTATACCTTCGGGAAAAAGCAATTTTCCAATATTAGTTTGGCCGGAGGAAAGAGAGTTTATCAACTTGATAATAGCAACCCAATAGCTCCCCGACTTAATACATTTTCAACCTTGTTTTATGAAAGGAACTATATGAAAATATATGAAGCAGCGTTTGGTAGTGCACGGGTTGCTCAAGAGCTCGGAAATGGGTTTGTTGTTTCGTTATCCGCTCAATTTCAAAATAGATTTCCATTAGAAAATACTTCCGCAGCCAAATGGAGAAATTTGGATGATAGAGAATTTACACCCAATATTTCATTAACTCCACACCAGGCGTTAGTTACTATTGTTAATTTGCGGTGGCAACCGGGTACAAAATATGTTGAATTGCCTTCAGCAAAGTTCAGCATAGGATCTAAATACCCTTCTTTTAATCTTACATTGACCAATGGTATCAATAAGATTTTTGGCAGTGATGTAAATTTTAGTAAATGGCGTTTTCAAATAAATGATAACCTGAACCTAAAACTAGCAGGAGCATTAAATTATCGTTTTGCCGCAGGAGGATTTTTAAACAATAAGGCCGCGTTTTTGCCCGATTTCCAACATT
>JANPHE010000250.1:0-1956 GCA_031424295.1 Segetibacter sp.
CGAATTTTAGTATCAAATATTTGACACAATGAATAGATTATTTTCATTAATGCAATTACATGCGCTGGCATTACTGGCTTTTGCAGTTTCGTTTTTTTTCTGGAAAGATTACCTCACACATCCGCACCAAAAAATAGAAAAAAATAACCTGGCACATATTACAGGCACGTTCAGCCAGGTGGGTAAAACCATGTCGCTGCCATCAGGAAATTCAGTTGGAGAATATATCATCATAAAAGAAGCGCAAACCTCTTTTATTCCTGCAGGCATTCATTACAATGATTTTGTGGACGAAGTTCCGGAAGGTGCAAAAATTACGATGTCGTACAACGGAACTCCCTGAAAACCGGGTAAGTAAATGAACTTGCTTTTTTGAGTAAAGAAAGTTACCGGTACTGAGTTTCTTGCTAATCTTTCAAGTTTGGTCACAATTAGTTAGTTGAACCATTCTGTTTTTGGGCAGTCATTACATCAAGTGCTTGTTGGTATTCCTTAGCATGTTGCAAGTGCTCTGCATAATTGATGCTGAAAGTATGGTATCCCGAGAAATCACTTTTTGCTACGAAAAATAAATATTCGGTACTTGGCGCATCTAATACTGCATTAATAGATGCAGGAGATGGCGAACAGATCGGACCTGGGGGCAAGCCTTTGTTTTTGTATGTATTGTAAGGAGACTCTACCTGAAGGTACTTTTCATAAATCCGCTTCAACCCAAAATCTTTCAATGAAAATTTGATGGTCGGATCTGCGCCTAAGGGCATGCCTCGCTTATACCTGTTTAAATAAACACTTGCAATCATCCCTTTTTCATCGTCTTTGTTTGTTTCTTCTTCTACAATAGAGGCAATCGTATAAACTTGTACAGGAGTAAGACCTATGGTTCCCGCTTTTTCTAAGCGGTTATTTTTTTCCCAGAAATTATCTTTTTCAATTTTAAGCTTCTTAAATATTTTGGAAGGGGAGGTGTTCCAGTAAAAATTGTAAGTATTAGGGATGATGATAGACATAAACGTGTTTTCGTTTACACCTAGCTGTTTTGCACTGTCAGGATTATTTATAAAGTTGATTACTTGCGTGGAATCTGCTTCAAAGTATTTACCAATCGTTTTTGCAATGTCTTCATTTGTACGAAGCTTTGTAATAACAAGGTTAACAGGTGATTGTTGGTTGTTTCTAAGCATTCTGGAAATTTCTAAAAGACTTTCACCATTATTAATTTCATATCTGCCAGGTTTTAGTCTTTTCCAAACACCCAATTCCGAAGCGAAGATTTCAAACAAACGAGGATGTTTAACGAGGTGATTTTCTTTCACAAAATTCATAACCTCTGTTCTATTCGACTTACCTGTGTATACATATAGGTATTTCTTTTTATCAGGAAAGTCTGTTCCATCAGAAAATATCATCCAGGAAAGAATGACGGATACTATTATCAGAACTGTTAATCCAATAGAAAAAAATCTATTCATAGTGTCAATAAATAAAATATAGGCAATGCAGTCGGTAGAACGAAATTAAGGTATGTTGCTCACAACTAAAGGCTCACATCTGTTTAAATTTATTTTATTTCATAATTAAATGTTGATATACATTTAATTATGTGCGAAATCAGTTTCAAAGTTCCCTTTAATCCTTTCTATCGGAGGATTAAAATAGCCATATTTTAAATCAGGAAATTCTTCTTTAATCAAATCCATTAATTGTTTCACGCTTAAGCATTCACCAGCATCTGCCACGTTAATTTTGCCTAAATACCAATCCGGATCAATATTGAAATTTCTCCATTGTATCATTTTGAGCCCGGTTTCTTTAATTACTTTTCGCAAGGCTTCATACTCTTCTATGCTATCTGTCATTCCTGGAAAAACAAAGTAATTGATGCTGGTCCAACCGCCATGCCTGTTCATTACTTTTAAACTCTCAATGATATCTTCAAAAGCGTAATTATTGGGG